>JAZOUI010000136.1:0-5440 GCA_045658145.1 Pumilibacteraceae bacterium | reverse complement strand
TTAAAAAGCACTATATTTACTTTTTGTTGCACAAAATTAACGTTTTGAACTCAAATTATTGACAAAACGCGTACGAGAATTTATAATAAAGTTATGAATAAAAACTTTGAAAACAAGGGGATAGTGTACGAGAACATTCCTTTCCTCGACGAAAATTTTCCCGTTATACTGATAAAGGATATCCGCACGTATCCGTCCTTTACTTCCACTCCCTCAATTAAGTGGCACGAGCAACTGGAAATCATCTTCGTCACGGAAGGAAATATCGCGTGTGAGTGCGATTTTAATCGTATTGAATGTACGGCAGGTGATCTGATTATTCTCAATCCCTGTCAGGCGCATATTATCGAGTACCACAAAACGCCTGCCATCTATCAATGTCTTATGGTGGACGTAAGGTTACTTTCGCACGGCGAAGACGAATTACTTAGTGCTCTCGCGCAAAGAAAAATGCGCTTTCACTCGCTCGTAAACGCACCCAAACCACGCGAGATTTTCCAAAATATTTTACACGAATTCAAAGCCGCAAACGTAGCGTACAAACTGCAAATCAAAGGCGAAATTCTTAAACTTCTATCCTGGCTTTTCAGAAATTGCGTGGAAGAAAACTCAACAAAAACGCTCGCTCAGTCCAACGTGACAGCGGCGCTAAAGTACGTTTCACAAAACTACTCAAACGAAATCAGTATTGAAGTTTTAGCAAGCGGGTGCTGTATGAACAAATCCTATTTTTGCCGTCGGTTTAAACAAATCACGGGCAAAACTCCGCTGGAATACGTTAACGGCTATCGGCTCGCAAAAGCGCACGCACTTCTTACCACGACGGATATGACGGTAGCGCAAATCGCGTTAATTACGGGCTTTTCGGACAGCAACTATTTTACGCGCGTTTTTACGCGACGTTACTCACTCTCGCCCACCAAAATTCGCAACAAGGAGAACGCTAATGAATAAAGTCAAACTCGGTTTCGCCCAAACGGTAATAACTCCTGATAGCCCGCCCGCAGTTTTTCTCGACGGCTACGGTGACAGGCTTTCGCCTGCTAACAGCGTACGCGACGACCTGTACGCAAAGGCGTGCGCTTTCATCTCAGGCGAGCAAATTTTTATTCTCTTCTCGCTTGACCTTATCGGACTGCGCGAGCGCACTTACACGCTAATAAGCGACCAAATAAGCGAGATCACGGGCATCGACAAAAGCAATTTCGCGCTTGCTTGCACGCACACTCACTCCGCTCCTGCGACGGGACTACTGGACGAAAATCCCATCAATTACGACTACTTTGCTTTCGTTGGAACAAAGTGCGCGGAGATAGCAAAAACTGCTGTAAATAACGCATGCGAGGGCACGGTAAGTTACGAAATTTTGCCCAAAGAATTGCAGTACGGCTATAACCGTAGGGGTAGAGATGTCATAAACAGGAGCATACGTTGTGCCGTTTTCCGTGACGGCGACCAAAAAATTAAAGGCGCAATATGCTCGGCAAACTGTCACGCGGTCATTCAGGACGGTCAAGCAATTTCTGCCGACTGGCTGAGCGAATTGAATAAAATTTCCACTCCTGACACGCCTATAATGTTCCTTCAAGGTCGCGGTGCGGATATTGACCCACAAATGCATATTTACACCGACAGAGAGCAATTTACCATCACTATGGGCAAGTCTTTTGCGGACGCGATTACGAATGGACTTCACTCTTCCGTTTCCCAAATTACGCTCAATGAAAAAATGGAAATTACTTACGAATACGCACGTATTCCTATGTTGAAACTGACCGACTCGCAAGCGCTGAAAGACAAAGCAAAAAAATTACTTAACAATCATTTAACTCACCCTGACGAGAAATACCGTCACTTCTTCTTTCGTGAATTGCAATGGCATAGAAAAATGATACGAATGATAGAAATGGGCGAGGATTTTGCCGTGACCGTCCCCCTTCAAATGATGAAGATCGGTAAACAATGCGCCTTTTTATTCGTACCGTTTGAACTACTTACCCTTACGGGTGATAAACTGGAAAAACTATGCGTAGATAACGGCTACGCGCCCCAAAGCGTATTTGTATGCGGATACACTAACGTGACTATGGGCTATCTTGCACCGCCCGAGGAGTTTGAAACGGGCGGATACGAGGTTGATTATTCAGCGCAATGGTACAATATTCCTTACACTTCCACAGACAGCGAGCCTGCGGTAATAAAGTGGTGTGAAAATCATATAAAATAGTGTAAAAATAGCAAAAACGCGGTGGCACGTACCATCGCGTTTTAATTTTTAAGTTAATTTTTCACTTACAAAAATACGGTCAAAAGCATTAGTAGCGGAATTGTTACGATACTTAAAAACGTAGAAAGAACAGTTGATTTTACAACCGTCAATCTGTCGCCGTCGTACATCTCGGCAAACGACAACGTAAGCGCCGCGGTAGGCATTGCCATAATAACAAACACCGCAATTATTACGTACGCGTCGAGCGCAGGGAAAATAAGACGAGTAACAAACATTAACGCAAAACAAATGAGCGGAGAAACAATAAGTTTCAAAAAGCATACGAGATAAACTTTTGCGCTCGTGAACAATTCCTTAATTTTAAGGTCGGCAAAACGAATACCCAAAATGATCATTGAAAGGGGCAACGTCATATCTGCAAGATAATTTACAGCCGTGCTAACGGGCGTAAACACTTCAACGGGGATATAAGCGTTAAAGAAGAACAACGGCAATCCCACTACTAAGGCAAGCGTAGGCGGATTGCAAAGCGCGCGTTTAAGTCCCATATCTTTCTTGTTTCCCGTAATCGTATAAACGCCTAGCGTCCAACTCGCGATATTAAAGCCGATATTGATAACGGCAGTATAAATAAGCATTTCGGGATTATTGGGGAAAAGCGCCTTCATAACAGGCAACCCCATAAAGCCGGCGTTACCCATAAAGGATGCTACGGTACAAGCCTTGTTTTGCCAAGCATCCATTCTAGCCTTCTCTTTCATTTCATCGTCAGCGTCACCGTTTGCGCGCTTAGTTATCGCAAAAAATACCGTCCTTGCCACAAAATACACTACAACGTGGAATAGTAGCGAGAAAAGTAGCGCTATACCCATATTTGCGAGCAAAGTGGGTTCGTACTTTTTTTCCATAAAACCACTAATCGTGATAAAGGGCTGAGACACGAAAACTAAAACGGCAACTAACGCCGCCACCGCTTTTTCGGGTAGCATATCTTTCTTTTTTAGTAAAAAGCCGGGAATTGCTAACGCCGTCATCATACCTACGTTTATTAACGTTGTCAAAAAATCTGGTTGCATAGTAAAAATATTATATCATTTTTATATCAATATTGCAAGTAAAAGCAATATTATTCAAAAATCTTTTTTGCACAAAAGGACACAACTGCTTGCAAAAAAAATAGATATGTTATATAATCTTGTTATGAACGACAAAAAAGTGACAAAATACGTAAAAACACCACTCTCGTCCGTATTCAACGTGCGCGCCGTATATACGATACATTATTTTAAGTACGGTCAACAATTCGCGTTCGAAGGCGAGCGCCATCCCTTTTGGGAATTCGTATATATCGATTCGGGTACGGCAAAAATTTTAGCCGAAGACCACGAGTTCGACCTTTGCCAAGGCGAAGGCTATTTTCATAAACCTGACGAGTATCACTCTATAAAAACAGACAACAATTTCGCCAACTCCGTCATTATCTCGTTCGAGTGCCTAAGCCCCACTATGCGCGCATTTGAAAACTGTCGCATCACGCTTTCTCAGCCCGAAAAAGATTTGCTTGGTAAAATAGTTAACGAGTGTTCTAAATGCTACTCCGACAAACTCAACGCTTTATATTTGTCAAAAATGCACCCTATTGCAGACGCTCCGTTTGGCGGTCAACAGCTAATAAAACTATATGTTGAACAATTGCTCATATTTTTGCATCGTTCATTAACTTCGGGCGAAAAGCAAAAAAGTGAAAGTCATAGAACAAGTTTTGAACTAACCGACAAAATTAAGGAAATTTTGGAAAACAACGTTTACGGTAACGTTTCACTTGACGAAATCGCATCCACCCTATTCTTTTCAAAAACGTACATTAAAACGGTATTCAAGAAAAATACTGGTCAATCCATAATGCAGTATTTTACGTCGCTAAAAATCGACGAGGCAAAAAAACTAATAAGTTACAACAAATACACGTTTACGGAAATCGCATACAAACTAGGCTATTCGTCGCTGTATTATTTTTCACGGCAATTCAAAAAGAACACGACAATGTCGCTTACTGAATATGCAGGCACAATAAAAGTAGACGGCGTGCTGTGATTTTTACGCTTTACCGCGTTTTTTCTTGACTTACTTAAATATTAAGATTATAATAATATATATTTAAATTCTCTTTGAGAATAACTTTTGGAGACTAAAATGGACTACAAGGCTATTGAACAAAAATGGAACAAAAAATGGGAAGAAGACAGACTCCACGCTTTTGATCGCGCTAAAGCGGACAAAAAGTATTACGTTTTGGAAATGTTCTCTTATCCTTCGGGCGCAAACCTTCACCTCGGTCACTGGTACAACTACGGCCCTACCGACTCGTTTGCACGCTTTAAGCGCATGCAGGGCTACGAAGTTTTCCAACCTATGGGCTTTGACGCGTTTGGTTTGCCCGCAGAAAACTTTGCTATCAAAACGGGAATTCACCCCAAAGACAGCACTATGAAAAACATTGCTACTATGGAAGGTCAGTTAAAGGCTATGGGCGCAATGTTCGACTGGGATGCTGAACTTTATACTTGCGATCCCGAATATTATAAATGGACTCAATGGATTTTCCTTCAATTATACAAAAAAGGACTTGCTTACCAAAAACTTTCGCCTGTAAACTGGTGTTCGTCCTGTAACACCGTTATCGCTAACGAGCAGGTTATCGACGGCAAATGCGAACGTTGTGGTCAAGAAGTTGAAAGAAAGGAAATGACTCAATGGTTCTTCAAAATCACCGATTATGCAGAAGAACTTCTTGCAGGTCTTGACACTATCGACTGGCCGGAAAAAACCAAGTCAATGCAAAAGAATTGGATAGGCAAGTCTATCGGTGGCTAAGTTGAATTCACTTTAGAGAGCAACGGAAAGTCGTGTAGAGTATTGACTACTCGCGCCGACACCTTAAACGGCGTTTCTTACGTTGTTTTCGCGCCAGAACATCCTTGGGTTGACGAAATTACGACTGAAGAAAATAAAGGCGCTGTAGAGGCTTATAAACTCGCTACAGCAAAGTCTTCAGATATTGAAAGACAATCTACCGTAAAGGAAAAGACGGGCGTATTCACAGGCGCATATGCTATCAATCCATTAAACGGTGAAAAGGTTCAAATTTGGATTGCCGACTACGTTCTTGCAACCTATGGTACAGGTATCGTAATGGGCGTTCCATCACAC
>JAZOUI010000135.1:0-2732 GCA_045658145.1 Pumilibacteraceae bacterium | reverse complement strand
ACTTCGTGAACTTTTGTTTGCTGAGGCAAAAATGGAAAGTAAGATTGATGATAAGCAAGAAGATCAGGAAAAACTTAACGTTTATGAAACGTATAAGGAATTTTCCGAAAAACTTTCCACCCTTCCTTCGCATAGAATTCTTGCTATTAATCGTGGCGAGAAAGAAGAGTGCTTGAAGGTAAGCGTGGTTATCGACGCTGAACTTGCAATTGCTAAACTCAAAGCGAAATTCCTTAAAGACAGCGCGTTCAATATGGTAATGAGCGCCGCTATCGAAGATAGTTATTCCCGTCTTATCTTCCCTTCGATTGAAAGAGAAGTGAGAAACGAACTTACCGATAAGGCGAACGAACAGGCAATCAAGATGTTTGAAGTAAATCTCAAACCCCTTTTGATGCAGCCGCCTCTTAAAGGCAAAGTTATTCTTGGTCTTGACCCCGCGTACAGAACGGGATGTAAGATTGCCGTAATTGATGCAAGTGGTAACGTACTTGATCACACGGTAGTTTATCCTACGCCTCCGCAGAACAAGACTGAAGATGCAAAGAGAATTCTTATTGCACTTATCTTGAAATACAAAGTTGACGTTATTTCTATCGGTAACGGAACGGCATCTAAAGAATCCGAAATTTTCGTTGCCGACCTTATTAAAGAATGTCCCCGTCCCCTTCAATACGCTGTGGTAAACGAGGCAGGCGCATCCGTTTATTCGGCAAGTAAACTTGGTACGGAAGAATTCCCGCAGTTCGACGTAACCGTTCGTTCCGCCGTATCTATTGCACGTCGCCTTATGGATCCCCTTGCTGAACTTATCAAGATTGACGTAAAATCTATCGGCGTAGGTCAGTATCAGCACGATATGCCCCAAAAGCGTCTTACCGAAGTGCTTGAAGGCGTAGTAGAAGACTGTGTAAACAGCGTAGGCGTTGACCTTAACACCGCATCTTACAGCCTTCTTTCGTACGTTTCGGGACTTAATACTTCTATTGCTAAAAGCGTAGTTAAGTATCGTGAGCAAAAGCCTTTTACTTCTCGTCGTCAACTTCTCGACGTACCTAAACTTGGACCTAAAGCGTTTGAGCAATGCGCAGGTTTCCTTCGTATTCCTGGTGGCGCAAGCGTGCTTGATAACACGGGCGTTCACCCCGAAAGTTACGAGGCTGCTGAAAAACTTTTGGCTAAATACGGTTACACCGACCAAGACGTTATGAACGGTGCAATCGGCGATATTAAGAATAAAATTAAAGCAGACGGAACGGCTATGGTTGCTAATGAAATCGGAGTGGGCGAGCCTACGCTTAACGATATCGTTGAAGAAATGCTTAAGCCTGGTCGCGATATCCGTGCCGACCTTCCTGCCCCCGTACTTCGTGCTGACCTTATGGACCTTAATGACCTTAAAGAAGGTATGGAACTTACTGGAACGGTACGTAACGTTATCGACTTTGGCGCGTTCGTAGATATCGGCGTTCACCACGACGGTCTCGTTCACGTTTCCGAAATTTCCGATCGCTTTATCAAGCATCCTAGCGAAGCACTTTCGGTTGGCGAAGTGGTTAAAGTTAAGGTAATCGGCGTTGATACCGTAAAACAGAGAATTAACCTTTCTATTAAGCAGGCTAGTGGCTTTAAGTCCGCGCCCGTAGAAGAACGTCCTCAGCGTGAAAAACGCGACAACCGTGACAACCGTGACGGACGTAACGGAGGCGGTAAGCAAAATTACGGCAAGGGAAATGCTCCCCGTCCGCGCCGTGACGAGAAGTCTATTGACGATATGTTAAAGGCTCTTCAAAGCAAATTTAATAAGAGATAAAACTTATAAAAACAAAAAACGGACTACCACGTGGTAGCCCGTTTTTTGTTTTTTAAGTATAAAAAAAATAGTTATTATGAAACCTTGACTTTTGTTGTTGCATAGTGATATAATGGTAACGTTAGCAAAGGATGGAATTTATGGAAATAACGCAAATCATTTTGTTGGTTTTGGAAATTATAGGAACGATATCTTTTTCGGTGTCGGGCTCGCTTGTGGCGATTACGGCAAAACTTGACGCTTTTGGGGTGTTGTTTATAGGTTGCATTACGGCGGTAGGCGGTGGAATAATTCGCGACCTTCTTATCGGAAGAACGCCCCCTGCGATTTTTTCTAACCTGTACATTTTGCTTATAGCAGTGCTCGCGTCGCTTATCGTATTTGTGGTTGCATACATAATTCATCAGCGTATCGAAACGGTTATGCATACTAAAAAAGTAGAGTGGATAACCAACTTGTTCGATGCGCTTGGACTTGCATCTTTTTCCGTAACGGGCGTAGAAATCGCTTTTGTTTTCGGTCACGGAAACAACGCTGTTTTGGCTGTGATTTTAGGGCTTTTTACGGGAGTCGGCGGTGGACTTATTCGCGACGTACTTATCAACACAAAACCGTACATATTCAAAAAACATATTTACGCTATTGCATCTATAGTGGGCGCAAGCGCGTATTACGTTATAAGATTTTTCTCGGCACAAACGCTCGTAGCGTCCATTGTGGCAATGACGCTAATAGTGGCAATCAGACTGCTTGCGGCAAAATTCTTGTGGAGTTTGCCTAAGGTGAGATTAGAAGAAAAGCCAAAAGATAGTAGCGCAAATCGAAAACAATAATAACGCAATAGGGCATAATAAGAAATTGTAAGACTTTGATTGACTTTATAGATATATTTTGTTATAATTATATAGTTAAGTTTGCA
>JAZOUI010000134.1:0-1742 GCA_045658145.1 Pumilibacteraceae bacterium | reverse complement strand
GATTTTGTCGCGCCTTAACGCCGTAACTGCTCAAGTTACCAAGTTTATGGACAAGTACGAAGTAGGTCTTGCCGCTGCAAAACTTTACGAATTCATTTGGAATCAGTTCTGCGACTGGTATATCGAACTTAGTAAAACTGCGCTTTATTCGGACGACGAAGAGAAGAGAAGTGACACCGTAAGTGTACTTTTGTACGTACTTCGCGAAACGCTCAAACTCGTTCATCCCATTATTCCTTTCGTTACTGAAGAAATTTACGACGCACTTCCCAACAAGGATGCTGAAGACATTATGATTTCTCCCTATCCCGTATATGATCGCAAGCGCGTTTATAGAAAGGACGTTGCTACGACCGAAATGGTTATGGAAGTAATTAAGTCTATTCGTAACCTTCGCCGTGAAATGAACGTTAGCCAAAACAAGCGTACTGCAATCCATATCGTTGCTAGCGAAGGAATGGAAAAAACTGCTAAGAAGATTGCAAGTTATATTGAAAAACTCGCTATGGGTAGTAGCGTTTCGTTTAATGAGCCCGAAGGCAAAAACGCATCGCTCGTAACCGCTCTCGGTAAAATCTTTATTCCTATGGGCGATTTGATTGACTTTGACAAGGAACGCGAAAGAATTAAAGCGGAAATTGCAAAGACGGACGACGAAATTGCACGCGCACAAGGCAAACTTAACAACCAAGGCTTTGTTGCAAAAGCGCCTGCAGCCCTTATCGAAAAGGAAAAAGAGAAACTCGAAAAGTATATCGAACTCAAAAAAGGGCTTGAAGAAAGTCTTAAGAATTTGGACTAATTTTGAATAAACAAAACTATTAAAACAAAAAACGACGAGGCACGTACCACGTCGTTTTTCTATTTATCTAATAATTTTAATGCTATTTTATCACAAATATCTTGCCATTTTCATATATGAGAGTGGAGGGAGCAATGGCGAGCGCATATAATTTTTTGATAGCAGGTAACGATGAACACGGACTTAATCCACCGACTGAGGGGAAACGTACTCCTATAATGCCTAACTTGGGGCGTTCGTTTTACGAAAATGAAATTAATCGTCAGTCTAAGCAATATTTTTTGTTAGCGTGCGCGCGTTGTGGGTTTAGAATACTGGACGTAAAGCCTGAAATGACCGATACGTCTGTCGCGAGTAGAGTGCGCCGTGTAAATAACGCTGGGGTAACGCTACTCGTGACGTTTGCTTACAATGCTTTTGGCGACGGTCGTAGTTTTAACAACGTAAATGGTCATATCGTTTTTTATTCTAAAAATAGTTATCGTCCTACTCAGTCGCGCCTGCTTGCTTACGATATTTCGGCAGGGTTAGATAAAACGCTTTTTACCAAAAATCTTGGTGTTGGTACGCTTTTAGACGTTGGCGTTTTGGAATCAGTTAGGTGTCCGTCCGTGCTTTGTGAGTGCGGATTTATGACTAATTTAGACGAGGCAAAACTTATGCTTGATCCTGACTTTGCGCGTGATATAGGCGAAGGTGCTTGTCGTGGCGTGTGCGAGTTTTTAGGAGTAAATTTTATTGAACGGACGGGTACGTACCCCGTTGTTCGCCGTGGTAATAGAAATAAATACGTTAGATTTTTGCAGTATTATTTGTTTACGCTAGGGTATAACGTGGGCGCAATAGACGGAGTCTTTGGCTTAAAAACGCAGTCTGCTGTTCGTGAGTTTCAGCGCAACAATGGGCTTGTGGTCGACGGTGTAGTGGGTGCAAAAACTTG
>JAZOUI010000133.1:0-11722 GCA_045658145.1 Pumilibacteraceae bacterium | reverse complement strand
ATAAACGTTCTTCACCGATTCCCCTACTCGCTCCCTTACGGGCTTAACTGCGATTTAGGGTATTTCGGCTACGGAGTGCCTTGTTTTTATTTATATTCGCCAAAAGCCAAACTTGATTGTTTGTTTTTCAGCAGGTTTTTCGCCACTCCCCTATATTATATATAATAAGGAATAGACGCTTTTTTGTTTTTTCTCAATAAATGGGTATCCCGACGCGGAGAAATCGTCTCCGCGCCGGTACACCAAGGTTTTAACTTAACCAGCCTTCCCACATACCGCTGATAGGACCACCTTCGTTGTAGTGAGAGATACCGATACGCATACAGTCTTCTTTGAAGGAGTACTTAAGTTGATACATTTCTTCGTCGCTGTAAGCAGTTGCGTAAAGTCTGATATCCATCAAACGATAAACAAGCGTTTCGATACAAATTCTATCGTAAAGTCTGCTGTAAAGAGCAGGATCGCTGTTCTTATAATGTTCGATAGCCTTATATGCTTCTTCGAAGTAACCGTTCATCGTGTCGATAACACCCTTAGGCCAATATTCAGTCTTGGTAATATCATTGCTGTAAGGTCCGGGAAGATTTCTTTCCGTCTTAAGATATTCAAACCAAGAGTTATAAAGGTTAAGTGCCTTCTTCATGGGTTCAGCAGCATCTTTATAAACGTTGTTCATAAAGTTTTCAATAAGTTGAGCCTTATTTGCCTTAACGTCCCATTGAAGTTTGGACTGAAGGTAACCCTTAAGGAATGCCCAGTCAGTAGCATAAGAGTTGTTATGCTGTTGTTGGTCGAAGATGTAGCTTACGTCGTGTGCCTTTGCCAAGATGTAGTTTTCTTGCATCTGGTTAAGGCAGTTATAGGGATCGAAGTAGTCAGGGAATCTGGTACTATATACCCACAAATACATATGGGGAGAAAGTACACACCACTTATCCATGGTCTCTTTGTATGCACTGTTTGCAGGATCATAGAAGTCGCGGAGATAGTCTGCACGAATAGGTGCATAGAAACAGTAAACGTTGTCACGGCAGATTACGCTTTCGTCCATTGCTTCCCACTCGCCCGTCTCCTCGTTCTTTACTACGGGAGCGTCGGTAGTCTTGTGGTAAGCGAAGAAACAGATGTTAACCTGACGGTCAATGTCGTTTTCAGTAAAGTATTCTTCGAGTGCTACGGATACTTTGTTACAGAACTGAACGATATCCGCACCATCCGTCTTGTAATGGTTGAACTTTTGCGTACAAGTATCGCATCTGCACCATACGTTAACGTCCATTTGAGTGATGGTAATGTTATCAATGTCGGGGTTAGCGTTCACTACGTTGATGAAACTTCTCATGAACTCTTTGAACATAAGGTCTGCTTCTTTCTCATCACCGTGAGCGTTAAAGCAGAGTTGTTGTCCATCGGTACTATACCACTTCGGATGAGTTGCTTGCCACTTTGCAGGGGGCAAGTAGTAGAACGTGTTGTGCCAAGGAACGTTATCGGGACCCATCCAAATCTTTGCATTAGCACCCGACCAGTTGTTGTGTCTCATACGTTGACGAGTAGTCGAGTCATTAAGAGACCAACCCTGAGTAGAAATTCTGTACGTAAAGTCAGGAATATCAACAATGTCGTATTCGTGAAGTTTTACGTTAGAATTAATGTCATACACGGTTTCGTTCTGGGTGTAAGTTTCCCAGTTGATTTCGTGCTTAAGGAATTCATAGCATCCCCAAAGCGTACCGAAGTCACCACCACCGATAATGAATACGGAGTTTCCTTTGCTAATAATGGTGTAACCCGAACGGGTAAGCGCCTTTCTATCTACCGTGATGCCAGCCTTTTCGATAAGGTTGGTGTCACCAACGGAGATATACTTGCTTTCAGCATCATAAGAAAGGTCTTTGTCGCTTACGACTTCAATGATTGCACCCGCGGAAAGCAACATAAATTGTGAAATTTCAGTTGCGCCGTAAGTAGTTTCTTTGTTTGCAGGATTTTCAGGAATAACGAGTTTATATTCCGTCTGTCCGTTAACAACAAAATCCTTAGTGCCGGGGGTTACGTTAATTTCGTGAGTAGTATCAAGTTCTTCTTCCCAGGGGGACAAAGAAGGAGTAATGGTACCTTTAGGATCTTCCATTTTAACGCCTCCTATGGTGTTGGACGTATCACAAGCGACAACGCCAAAAACCATTACGATACTCATTAATATAAGTACAAAACTTTTAAATAATTTTTTCATTTCTATTTACCTCCTTAACCCGTAATGGTCAACGTGTAATTCTGAATAGTGGTATTACCACGTTCATCAGTTGCCATATAGCGGAGTACGTAGGTTCCTACTTCGTTCGCAACAAACGAGTTGCAATCCTTCATATTAACGGTGAAGATGCTTCCCGAAGGACGAACTACGAAACAACAAGTGATAAGCTTTTCAGCAGGCGTAGCGTTATCCGTTGCGGTGAAGGGAGCAAGAACAATGGTCGATCCCTTGGTTGCGGACGTTACGTTGTTACGGCTAAGCTTAATTACAGGAGCATCGGGGTCAATTACGTTGAAAAGATTAGGCATACCTGCTTTGTTAGAAGCGTCATCTTCGGTGTTATAAGTAACACGAACCTGACCATATTCGCTAAGAAGGAGTTGATATTCTCTATCAGCAGGAACGTTGTTAAGTACAGTACCGTCGATTGCGGTCATTACTTTACCACCTTCGCCCTTTACAGTAACAGTAAGGGGAACTTCGGGGTCAAGTACGTCGGCTGCAGCTGCGGGATATACGGTAACAATTTCATTAAGCGACTTCATACGACTACCAGAACTGGGCGCATAAACACGGGGGTTTACACGGTCAAGAAGAACTTCCGAGTTAAGTTCCTGAGTGTTGATCTTTCTTACCTTAACAGTAGCCTTGCTCGTTACGCCTTCAAATTCGAAGTAAAGACGTGCTTTGTTGGAGGGGAATCCATTAAATGCAGTTCCATCCACATATTCGTTGAGGCTAATGTAGTTCAATCCATCAAGCGTAAGTTTCTTGTTGAATTCATCATAACCGATGTTGAATTCGCCAGAACCATAAGCTACGTTAATTTCGTAAGGACCACTACCGTTGATGTAAGCGGCAGAAAGACCACCCTTACCATTAGAAATATCAATTACAATAGACTTACTTGCGTCGTTAATATCTTCAAGCGTAACTTTCAAGTTGCCAAGACCAGTAACGCCACTCGTGAAGAAGTTAATTGCTGCGCTGGGAGCCATAATGGGGTTGATAAACTCAACTACGCCATCTTTCGTTGCAATAAGTTCGATATCTTTTGTTGCTGCTTTTACGGTAACGTCTTCGCTGTAGAAATACTTAGCTACGTCAAGTCTCTTATTGCCGTCAACAAGTTTTCTTGCGTTAATAACCTTTACGGTATAAACTCTTTCAGTAGAACCATTGCCGTTAGAAGTAATGTACTTAACGGTCATATCCTTAACTGCGCCTACTTCATTAACGGTGAAGTTTACTTTGCGATCAGCACCAACCGTCTTTTCACCAGCATCATCCGTTACTTTAATAACAACGTCCGTTTTTTCCTTGTTGTTGGAATAATCATACGTGTCGGGCACGGGAAGCGTGTAATCATAACCTGCAATAAAGTATTTGGAAAGGACTACGTCGTCTTCAAATACAGGCTTGTTAGAACGGCTTACTACCAAACTATAGGTTTCTTCGTCAGTAGTAGAAACGAAGTCTTCTGCTACAAACTTAACAGTGTAAGTACCTTCCTCAAGGGGCTGGAACTTTCCTTTAACTATTTCTACGGTTTCGCCGTTAGGACCAGTTACGGTAGGCGTAATCGTGATCTTTCCGTTACCACCAGTTGCGGTTGCTGCGGGAAGAGTAACTTTTTCACCAATGTTAGATGCGGTAATTCTACCTTCAGTTGCTACATTAAGTTCAACGGGTGCGCCTTCTCTATCACAAGTAACAATGTGAACGGTTTCACCAACGTTACCAGAGTAGTCGGTTGCGCTGTAAACAACGTAATACTTACCAGGAACAGAAGGAACAAACTTGCCGTTAACCAAGTTAACTATGCTTTGAGCGGGAGAACCGTAGTTCTGATAAACGCTAACGGTGCTTTCAAGATCGCCCGAGAAAGGATCGTATGCGGTAGATTCAAATACGGGATAAGGCTGACCAACGATTGCATGGGGAAGGTTATTAGCGTTATATTCACCACTATTAACAGTTACAATGGGTGCACCATCATCAACAAGTTTACCAGCGGTAAGGTCTTCGCCTGCGATATCCGTAATAATGAAATCAAGAGTACTCTTAGTAAGTCGCGTTGCCGTAATGGAAAGGAATACTTCGCCAGTCGTGAAACCACTCCAAAGATCAGTAAAGTATTGGGGGTTATCAAGGTCGATTACTTCATTACCAACGCCCTTAGCCTGAGTTCTAATTTGCTTAGTTTCAAGGTCGAAGTAAAGATTAAGTTTACCACCGGGAGAAGTGCTAAAGTACGATTCGCTCGTTACACCTTGTTTATTACATCCGAAGAAGGAGAATTCCCAGGGGAAACCAAAGATGTTGTTCGCGTGAACTTTGTTAAATCCCCACTCAACACCAGTCGCGGGCTGGAATGAGGCACCTGCTTGGAAGTACGTAATGTTGTGCTTATAAGTAAGACCTTCTTGAGTGTTGTTTGCTTTAATTCTTACGAAGTTGTTCTTATCATAAATGTCCGTAAGCGTAATGGTGAATCCTTCAGCATCCGCTTCTTTTACCTTTTGAGGCGTCATAAACATACTGATAAAGGGCTTGTAACCATTAAGCTTAGCAATGTTAATGGGCTTGTTGTAAGTGAATTCTCCAACTCCGGAAAGCGAAACCTTAACACCAGGGGTATTAGGCGCGTAAGTTTCGTTTACACCATAAGATACTTCACTACCCTTTCCCGAAACAGAATACACGTTGGTGTATGCGTAAATTTCTTTGGTTTCAGAAAGGTAATCCCCGTCTGCAGTCGTCGCCGAATATTCAATGACGTAGTTACCCATCACGCTAGGCGTAAACTTGTTAACGCTATATACCGTTCCATCAGGATAGTAAACGATTTTGGTTGCTTTAATTTCGCCACCACCATCAGTAAAGTAAGCGTCGGGGATTTCAATTTCAGTTCCGAGTGCATATTCGTCTTCAAAACTTGCAATAGCGTCGGTTACGCTAGCAGATGCATAGCCTTTGCTAGCAAACAACATAGCGAATCCGCTAATTGCGAGAACGAATGCAAGGATAACAGGAACCAAAACTTTAGTAAACTGTTTTGTTTTCATTATAATCCTCCTAGATTAATTTGTTATTCTTTCAAGCCACCCATCGAAATATTTCCGATAAGTCTCTTGTGGAAACAAAGGAACAATACCATGATGGGAAGCATCATTATCATACATCCCGTAATTTTCATAGGTATGGTCGAAAGCGCATTGTCGGGGTTATTTGCGAACAAATACAAGCCGTACGCCATCGTCGGGTAACTGGGGATATACAAAAGCGGAGTTTGATAATCGTTCCAGTAACCAATAAAGTTAAGAAGTATAACGGTAAGAAGAGTATTTCTTGCCATCGGGAACATTATGCGGAACAAAACTTGCCACTCGTTCGCGCCGTCGATATACGCCGCGTCGGCAAAGTCTTTGGGAATTCCGCGGAACATTGCGTGGAATACCAAGTAATACATTCCTAAGAAGTTAAACTTCATTATCCACATTCCCCAAATTTGGTTGTAGATTCCAAGCGAACGAGCAAGCGCAAGTTCGGAAGGCGTACTACCGATAATGGGAAGTATCATTACTACGATAACCAACGAGTAAAGGAACTTAGAGAATGCAAAATGTTTGAATTTCGCCGTTACGTATGCCACAAGACAGGTAACGGTTGCCTGAATAGACGCACATCCTACTGCATAAAGAAGACTGTAAAGAGTCATCTCTTCAAAGAAGATCCACTTAAAGCCAGCACCGTGTTCTACTTGTACTTTGTACGTGTCAAACGCGTTGATGTAGTTGCTAAAAAGCCAATCTTCAGGAAGACCGAAAGGATTGTGACGAAGTTCGTATTTACCTTTGAGCGAAGTCATCAAACCCCACAAAATAGGTACAAACAAACTTACTGCGTAAACTAATAGAATTACTAAAAGAATAATAATAACGGGAGAAAGACCTTTTTTAATCTTCTTTACGTTTTTAGTATCAAAGAGAGCCGTTTCTTGTTGAATAGACGTTACGTTTTCCATATTCGCTCTCCTCCATTAGTCAACACTAGGCCCGAATTTTTCGAGCAAGTAACGCGCAAGAAGCGTGATGGGCGCAACGATAATCGTCATAAGAAGACCCATACTTGCAACGTGCGGATATTCCGTCATACCTGCTTTGGTATGCAAGAACATATAGTAACCATACGTATAATAACTTTTGTTCGCTTTATCTTGGAAGAAAGTGAACAACGAAAGTTGGTTCGTGAAAATACCGGCAATACCCGTTACAAGGAAGGTTACGAGCGTGGGCCAGATAAGGGGAAGAGTTATCTTGAAGAACTCTTTCATAGGCGTGATACCGTCAAGGTGCGCTGCCTCTACTACCGATTCGGAAATAGAGTTCATTGCGCCCAAGTACATAAGTATACCACCACCAAAACCAAGCCATACGCCGTAAATAATTACCGTCGCAAAGGTCGTATCGGGATTTGCAAGCAAACCTTCTACTTTCATATTAAATAACGTTTCCATAATAGCCGGGTATGCGTTCTCAACGAAATACTTAAAGATAAGTACCATCGCTACGGCAGAAATCAAAGAAGGCAAGAAAAGCACAATCTTGAAGAATCCGCCGAGCGGGTATTTCTTATATATATAGAAAGAGAACAGCAACGCAGGTGCAGTACCGAAAACAAGACCTATTCCGTACGCCATCATTGAGTTACCAAAACTGCAAACAAGTTCGTACTCGTTTAAGCAAAGACGGATAACTTCAGCAAAGTTTTCAAAACCTACCCACGAATAAATATATCCACCACCACTAATGTCAGTCTCAATAGTTTGGAAAGACAATAAAATGGAGTTGAAGTTTACGACTATATAGAATACGCAAAACTGTAGCAAAGGAAGGGCAAGCATCATCCAGTAGAAAACTTTTTCTGCTCTACGACGACGATTCATTCCTTTTACTTTGATTAGTTTTTCCATCCTATCACCCCGTAAGTTAATTAGTTAAACCACTTCGAGAAACTTGCTTCCCACCAAGATTTGTTATATTTTGCAATAATACCCATAAAGTAGTCTTTTGAAGTCTTTCTATCCGATCTAGTACCACGAAGATCGTCTGCGATCTGGTTGAAGGTAGTACCGTTGATAGTAGATTCAAACATGCTGTTGTAAGAAAGTGCCTGCTGGTTGTTAACGAAGATGGGGTTAGTAGAGAAAGGATATACTATGTCACAGTTCTCTCTAATGTTCCATACGCTTCTACCAAAGTAGGACATCTTTGCAAGGTCAGTTTCGCCCATTGTGTACTGAAGCGCCTTAGGCGTGTTGGTCGTAACAGTATATTCTACGATAGATTCGTTAGTGTTAGCATACTGAAGGAACAACTTTGCAAGAGCAAGTTCATCGGGTTCGCAGTTAGCGTTGATGAAACCAAGCGAGTTGTGAGTATCAAGTACGGTGAAGGTCTCGCCTACTTTATCCTTCGTAGCCTTGGGAAGGGGCATCATGCCAATGCGACGGCTGTTTCTGCCGTATTCGTCACCGAACTGTGCAGCGATATCTGCGAAAGCATCCTTCGCTTCGTTTTCCCACCAAATACCTTCGTGAAGCATTGCAATGGGGGAAACTGCTTCAGGCTTAGAGAACAAGAATTCTTGTTGAGCCATCATGTGAGACTGAGTTGCGTTGAAACTCTTGCTGTGATAGTAAGAAGTGTTCGACGTAAGCTTTTGATAGAAATCAAGAGCGTAGTATCTACCAGCGGACTTATAGAACTCGTAGCCGTTAGCGTTAGTAATTGCTTTGGGCTGTTCGAAAGTTACAGTACCATCAGAGCCAATAGACTTAACAAGGTTCTTAGCAGTACCCGTGAAGTTGTAGTTGATAAGCATTTGCTCAAGACCTTCGTAGTCTACTGCAAGTGCTTGGCAGAACCACTGAACGTAACCTTGACGGTGTTCACCAGTCCAGCAGATAGGCGTACAACCAGCACCCTGGATGTAGTCGCAAAGAATAAAGAATTCTTCGTACGTTGCGGGAAGACCGTCGTCAAAAGTACCAGGCTTTCCGTCAGGACCGTTAGATCTCACGTCGTCTCTTTCGAAGATAAAGCCGTTGTTACCGTTGTTAATAGCGGTGTTGTAAGGCGTCGTTGCAGCGTCTACTTTGTTGTCTGCTGCAAAATAGAATCTCTTTTCTTCAAAAAGATCTACGTCGTACATAATTCCGTAGTATGCGGAATAGTGGGGAACACCGAAATACTTGCCTGCGGTCGTCTTGTAGAAACCTTTCTGTTGGGGAAGGAACTTGTCTTCGATAGTAACACCAGCTTCACCAAACTTTCCAAGATCTTCAGTAACGATATCCGTGATATCTGCTACAAGTCCCTGGTTTACGAAGTCGTAGTAATAAACGCCTTCGGTAAAGAATACTTGGTTACGCGATCCAGAAATGGTAGTAGAAATTGCGCTACCAGTATCTTTTGCGTTGTCGATAAGTACCTGTACACCAGTTTTACCCTCTTCGAAAGAAGTATCCTTGTATTCTTCTTCGAAACGAGCCTTAAGCTTTTGGAGCCATTCGTCACCGTAACCACCGTTGAAGTTGGAAACGTAAAGCTGAGTTTTGCTAGTGATAATCGTTTCACCACCAACTGCGTTCGGGTCTCTGTTACAAGCCCCCAAGGAAACCACCATCATTACTGCAAGAACAATAGCAAGTAACGATTTCGCCAATTTTTTCATTTTTTTACCTCCTATTTTTTACGCATTTTTTGCGTTTTTAACAAATTTAGTCGTCACGCGCATATATGTGTATGCGCAAGTGAAAACGTCTCACTTCTTTTTCGCGAGCAAACCCTCCTGCTTACTCACTTCTTTTTTGGAATTTTGTTCTCGTTTTTCTCAAAAAACGCCAAAATTCGCAAAAAGCCTGTCATTACGTCAAAAAGTGAACAGCACCAAGCTTTCTCATTTTCCACCTAACGTTTTTACTACATCTTTGCACGCCCAAAATGCTAATTTTTTAGACGAGAAAAGCGCGAAAAACCCAACCTTTCCCTTTATATATAAGGAAAAGCATGTTTTTTCGCTTTCATTTTCATCACTTTTTAGCATCCAATATAAGATAGCGCAAAGCACACCATAAGATTATACAACAAATGCTATATGTTAGTCAATGTCTTTTCTTTGGAAAATGATGTCATTTTTTTAGATTTGACGTTTATTTCGCATTTGTTTTTCTTTTGTGCGCAAAAATGATTTGTATGGTTATATTATACAATATTACGCATATTTTGTCAATGCTTTTCTCGATTTTTTACTGTTTTGTATATTATATAATTAAATGCGAAGAAGAAAAGTTCGCATTTTTTTTATTTTTCGGCAAAATAAAGTTTTCTTTTGTTCTTCTATGCCTTGAGTAATGGCTATCAGTAATTGCTCCCACTAGGTTATTACACTATTACTAGTGATAACAATATATTAAATTTAGTTGCAGTTCTTCATCTGCAAGTTTGGAGGTATTTAAAATGAAAAAAGCAATTTTAGTTTCTAATCGTAAAGGAAAGGATAATCAAACTCAAGCTAATGTACTATGGTTAACAATGTATGAGCTACCAAGAGAATTTACTAAACAAGACGGCAGTAAAGATTTATGGTATCCAAAAAAAGAGGATGCAATTCTTGTAGCTTGTATTTCACAAGGTAAACAACCCGATGATTACGCTCGTTTAGTTAATGTTCGTGAGGGTGCTGTTTGTATGGTTCATTTTGGCGTAAACGATTTTACTAATAAGACTTTCATTTCTGCTGTGGATATTATCAAAGGAACTGATAATCATACTCCACAAACATTATATGTTAATAAGTAATTATGTTTTTTGAATTTATTACAACAAAAAATGAACCCGTTTCAATTAATATAAATAAGATTTTATACATTACACCATATAAAAAAGGTTCTATAATTGTTGATGTTGAGGGTATGGACTACTACTCTAATGAGGAATATACAACTCTAGTACAACGATTAAATGATTATGCGTGTAAAACGTATAAAATGTGTAATTTAATGTATCAAAAAGTATAAAAAAAGCAAGGTAAAGCCTTGCTTTACGCATATTGCCTCGGGGCTTGTCCGAGGCGATTTGCAAAACGTATAAAACGTATAAAAAGTTATAAAAAGGTCGGTGGTTAAATGTACTTTTTTAATGTATTAGGTGTTTTGTATGCCTAATTTAAGACAAATGGAAATCGTGACAGACCAAGACAAGTTAAAAGTTGATATTCAGCAGACTTGTATGAATTATAAGACTATTAAGCATTGGGCTTATATTCTGCACGATAAAGACGATACTCGCCCACATTATCATATTTACTTGCATTTTGGGACAAGTAGCGTCGATACAAAGCTAGTGGCGACTTGGTTTGATATTCCCGAGAATTTTATTAATAAGATTAAGGGTCGTCGTGTTGATATGCTTATGTATCTTACTCATAGCAATTCAACACAGCAACATAAATATCAATATTCGCCCGATGAGATAGTTGCTAACTTCGATTTAGAAAGCGAAATCGAGGCAAGCAAAATAATAGGCGATTTTAAAAAGTATTCATACGCACAGCAGTTGCAGTATGTAAACTCTTTACCTATTGCCGAAAAAAGTAAATCATTTACACAATTAAAAAAGTTGTGGGAATTGGAGTGCCAATGTTTAACACTGACTACGGATAGAGATATACAAGTAATATTTATTACGGGTAAAGGTGGTACGGGTAAAACGTACTACGCTAAAAAGTTGTGTGAAAGGCTTAATTATGATTATTGTGTTTCATCTTCTAGTAATGACCCGTTCCAAGATTATTTAGGACAAAAGGCGATGATATTTGATGATATGCGTGATAAATCGTTTGAATTTGAAGATTTGTTAAAAATTCTTGATAATCATACATCATCATCAGTTAAAAGCCGATTTAATAATAAGGTATTCAATGGACTACTAATAATTATAACTTCTTCCGTTCCTCTTAATTATTGGTATATGAAACATAAAATGTCTGTTGATAACTTGGTGCAATTATATAGACGTATAAATTGTTATGTAGAAATTACAAAAGAATTTATAAAGGTCTATGACGACGGCGTTGATGAAAACGGACACCCACAAGGAAACGCCGATAAATTTGTAAATGATTTAATACAAAAACAAGAAAAGAAAACTGATCATAAAAAAATTAGTTCAGTTTTCAAAGAAATTTCAAATTTAGGAGCGTGATATTTTGGCTAGAAAAAGACAAACAAAAAGATTTTCATCTAAAGCCTATAATCAAGTCAATGGAAATTGGCTTACAAATTTAGCTATGTGTAATGATGAGAAATTATATAATTATGTTCGAAAAAATAAATCAGCACTATTAAAATTAAAAAAAGCTGATAAGTTAAGATTAATTAAAGCTAATGTAGGTACTAAT
>JAZOUI010000132.1:0-1574 GCA_045658145.1 Pumilibacteraceae bacterium | reverse complement strand
TAAGGTCGGTAAGACGACGGGGCGTCGTACCTTCGGACACCATATTGCCTACCAAGTTATCATCCTTTTCGTGGATCTTTTGCTTGATCGCCTCTTTAAGTTCTTCACCGTTAAGCGACGCAAAATCGTTATCAGCAAGGTATTTGAGTTTAAGTTCGTTAGGCGTTCCTTCAAGTCCAGAAGTATAAGCGGGCGAAACAACGGGGTCAGCAAGTTCCCAAATCTTACCGATAGGATCTTTGAACGCGCCGTCACCGTAAACCATTACTTCAACGCGCTTGCCCGTCTTTTCGAACATTAATTTTTGGATATCTTCCACCAAAGTTTGGCAATCACGGGGGAAAAGTTTTACCTGATCATCAGTCGCCTTGTTCGAGCCAAGTAAACCGTAGTTTTCGTTATAACCACTACCGTTAACGGGAGCAGACATAATCTCGTCCATACCGTAAACGATTTCAGCACCAGCAGCCTTTAAGATGCGTTTGGTTCTTGCTCTAGTGTGGATATCACAGTTAAGCACGTTTTTGGTGTATTTAAGGATGGCTCTAGGATCGTTTGCGAAAACGACTTCAAAGTCAGCGCCTGCCTCGCGAACAAGTTGCTCGTAATACTCAACGTAGTCAACGCCCGTAAAACGATGCTTTTTATATCCGAAAAGTTCACGATAACGTTCTTTGGTTAAGACGTCAGTATAAGGATTAATGCCCTTTTCATCCATTTCATCAAGCGAAATAAGGTGATTGCCCACTTCATCAGACGGGTAAGAAAGCATCAATACGATTTTCTTTGCGCCCTTAGCCATACCGCGCAAGCAAACCGAGAAACGGTTACGGCTCAAAATGGGGAAAATTACGCCCACGGTTTCGCCACCAAACTTTGCGCGAACGTCATTAGCGATATCGTCAGTAGTTGCGTAGTTTCCCTGCGCGCGTGCTACGATCGCCTCAGTCATAGCGATAATGTCACGGTCACGAATTTCGAAACCGTCTTCTCTGCTCGCCTCCAAAATCGAATCGGTAACAATTTTTACCAAATCGTCTCCGCTACGAATAATGGGAGCGCGCACGCCTCTTGATATAGTACCAACCATACGACTCATAAGTAAATCTCCTTTGTCCTTGCGTGCATCACGCACACAAAACAACATTTTATATTATACCAAAATTACACCCGTTTGTAAATAGATTTTAGTAAATTTTTTAATTTTTTTTGAATAAAAAGGAGCGCTACTATGCACGCTCCTTAATCGTTTAGAAAAACTGTGAATAGGAATTTATCAACTCGTTTATGCCTTGTGCGTCAATAAGCCCTTTGCCTATTGCCACCTTTAAGTACTGTCCTTGTACGGCGTTAAAAATCTCTTCGGGTACGTCGTACTCTTGCGCAAACTCTTCGTAAGTATATAACCCGTACGTCGCTATATCCGCTAAATAACTTTCCTCGTCTATGCGCATTGTCGTTCCGTCAACCTCGAACGTGTTTACAAGCCCTCCAGTCGCGCCCGGCATTGACAACATTCCGTTCACGTACAAGCACAAATGTCCGTATGTTACTGGGCTCCAAGCCGTCGTGTA
>JAZOUI010000131.1:0-10085 GCA_045658145.1 Pumilibacteraceae bacterium | reverse complement strand
GATAAAAGTCAATATTTGAAAATATTTTATGTAATAATGCTATTGAAATAATCAATATTTGGTGTTATTATATCATTAGGGCACGTCCGTGTCAAGGTTTTGGCGTGCAATTTTTTAAAATACAAGGGAAAAGGAACGACTACTATGAAAATGGCAATTATTGGTTATGGCGGAATGGGCAACAACCACAAGAAGTATATTATTCAGCGACTCAACGACAGCGATTATCCGGAAAAGTTGGAAATTGCAGGAATTTACGATATTTCAGAAGAACGTAACGAGTTTGCTCGTTCGCTTGGATTACATACTTTTTCTAGCGCTGATGAAATTTGGAACGATAAAGACATAAAACTCGTTCTTATTGCAACGCCTAATGATTTGCACCTTCCTTACGTTGTTAAGGCAGCGCAAATGGGCAAAAACGTCATTGTTGAAAAACCTGCGTCACTTTCGAGCGAGCAGACCGAAGAAATGTATGCCGCTACAAAAGAAGCAGGCGTAGTTTTCTCGCCCCACCAAAATCGTAGATGGGACGACGATTATCTTACCGTTAAAAACATTGTGGATAACGGCACTATCGGCAGAGTTTACCGCATTGAATCGCGCGTTATGGGTAGTAACGGTATTCCTGGCGCGTGGAGAAAGGTGTTTAGCCAAGGCGGTGGTATGATGCTCGACTGGGGTGTTCACCTTATCGACCAGGCACTTTTGATGTTTGACAGTCCTGTAAAATCCGTATATTGCGATTACTCGTTCGAGGCAGGCGAAGACGTAGACGATGGATTCGATCTTGAAATCAAGTTCGAAAACGGCGTAATTTATCGTATCGTAGTTGACACCAATACGTTTATTGAACTTCCCCGTTGGCAAGCGTACGGCACGGATGGTACGGCGACCGTTAACGACTGGCGTCGCGATACGGTGACGGGAAAAATTGTACGCGTAAAACAGCGTCACGATGATAAACTCGAAGGGGTAAACGCTGGTAATGGCTTTACCAAGACTATGGCGGCAAGAAGAGAAGAAACGCAAGAAGTACTTCCTCTTGAAGTAATCCGTGGCGATAAGAACGCGTTCTATCGCAACTTTATGGACGCTATGCTTAACGGCGTACCCACAACCGTACAAAAATCTCAAGTTATGCGTGTGTTCAAAGTTATGGAAAATGCGCGCTTGTCGGCTATGACTAACAAGGTTATTGAAGAAACGATTTAACGATTACGGGCATACGTACCCGTGAAATATTGACAAAAATATAGAATTGGAGGAAAATTGATATGCAACTTAGCGTTGTAAGCGGAGTACTTGGCTCGATGAGTTTGGACGAAAGTTTGGCTTATTTGAAAAGTTTGGGAGTTCCGCAATTTGAACTTGGTGTAGGTGGATATCCTGGCACGGCGCACGCTGATGCGAAGGTGCTTTGCCGAGATAAAGAAAAAAGAGAAGAACTTGTTGCGACTTTTAAAAAGTACGGAATTACCATTTCGGCGCTTTCGGTGCACGGAAACTGCGTGCATCCTAATAAAGAAATTGCGCAGTCGTTTGAAGAAGATTTTAAGTGTGCTTGCATTTTAGCAGGACAAATCGGAGTGGATAGAATCGTAACTTTCTCGGGCTGTCCTGGTTCTGATCCGTCTGCTCAGCAACCTTCTTGGGTAACTTGCGCTTGGCCTAACGAGTATTTAGACGTTCTTGATTATCAATGGAACGAAGTGCTTATTCCTTACTGGAAAGAGGCGGTTAAGTTCGCAGAGCAAAACGGCGTTAAGAAAATAGCGCTCGAAATGCACCCCGGTTTTTGCGTTTACAATCCCGAAACGCTACTAAAACTTCGTAATGCCGTAGGACCGATGATAGGCGCAAACCTTGACCCGTCGCATCTTATTTGGCAGGGTATGGACATTGTGGAAGTTATCAACTATCTTGGCGACGCGATTTATTATTTCCACGCGAAAGATACGCTCCTTAACGACCATAACGTTAGAAAGAACGGCGTTTTGGATGCAAAACCGTACGCTGACCTTAAAAATAGATCGTGGGTATTCCGCACTATGGGTTATGGCACGGACGATATTACTTGGAATAAAATTTTATCGCAACTTTTGGTAGTTGGCTATGACGACAGCATTTCTATTGAACACGAAGATAGTCTTATGTCCGCAAAGGAAGGACTTGAAAAAGCGGTAAATTATCTTAAAGACAAAATCGTGGTTGAAAAACCGGGAGCAATGTGGTGGGTATGATAAATATTGGTATTCAACTTTATTCGGTACGTGAAGAAATTGAAAAGTACGGGCTTGATACCGTGCTTGGCGTTATTCGTGACGCTGGATTTGATAGCGTGGAGTTTGCAGGATTTTACGGTCTTACCCCTGCGGAAATGAAAGCGAAGTTAGAGCAGTTTAACCTTATTCCGTTAGCCGCGCATATAGGGATAGACGGCATTGACGATAGTTTGCCCTATATTGATGAACTAGGCATTAAAAAAGTTTATATCCCCGGTTATCCGTACGAACTTTTGTGTGGGGAAGAATATCAAAAGTTCGTTGCCCGTGTTAGCGAGAAAAAGCAAAATCTCGATGTACGTGGTGTGGCGTTTGGCTATCATAACCACGCTCACGAATATCAAAACGGTGATGATAAAGTGTACGAACTCATTAGCGATATTGACGGTTTTACTAGTGAACTCGATATCTTTTGGGCTAAGGCAGGTGGACACGAGCCGTGTGAACTTATCAAAAAATATGGCAAAAAATTGAGTGCGCTCCATCTAAAGGATATGGACAAACAGGCAGACCCTAGTAGACCTACCGAGTATCATAACGCGATTATCGGCGAAGGTCAATGCGATTGCAAAAAGGCGTATGACGAAGCCAAAAAGTTGGGTGTTACCACCTTTATTTTGGAAGTGGAAGATTATCCGTGCGCTTACGACGAATATTTGAAGAAAAGTTGCGCTAACATAAAAGCGTTTGAAGAATAAGGTGGTATTTATGAAAATTACGATTTTTACCGAGTATAATGATAGCATGGTTAACGAAGAGGCGAAAGTTTCTTATCCCGAAGGGATGAACAAATGCCTGTTTGATTTTCTTTCGGCACATCACGACGTTAAGATGATCGTTCACAGCAAGGATGACGACGGAAGTGAACTTACTGAAGAAATTTTGCAAAACACCGACGTATTGGTTTGGTGGGGACATTGGTATCACGGGCTCGTTGCTGACAGCGTAGTTAATATGGTTGTCGATTACGTAAATCGTGGTATGGGCTTGCTTGCGCTCCACTCGGCGCACGAAAGCAAAGTTTTCCAGCGCCTTATGGGTACGAGTGGTGCACTTTCTTGGCGCGAAATAGGTGAAAACGAGCGCGTTTGGTTTATTCAGCCTGGTCATCCTATCGTAAGGGGAATTGAAGGTACTTATATCGATATTGATCACGAAGAAATGTACGGCGAACCTTTCTCTATTCCTGATCCCGATGAACTTGTACTTATCAGTTGGTTCCGTGGTGGTGAAGTTATGCGTTCGGGCTGTGTGTTCAACCGTGGATACGGAAAAATATTCTTCTTCCGTCCTGGTCACGAAACGTTACCTACTTATAAATATGAAAAAGTGCAAAAACTTTTACTTAATGCAATCGATTATATAAAACCCTACAGGGTACTTAGCGAGAACGTTCATAGCGTTCACGTTCCTAACCCTCCTGAAAAAATCTAAGGGTACGTACCCCTTTGTTTCATTTAAATGGATACTAAAACTAATATTATTTTACAGCAAATAGATCACAAAGCTGAGGAAATGAAAGCACATATTTTGGAAGCAAAAGATGTGCTTTTTATAACAGGAACGAGGTATTTTGTATCTTCTGAAGGTGATGATAATAACGACGGTCTTAGTGAAAGTACGCCGTGGAAAAGTTTGCAAAAAGCAAGTGACGCGCCTTTAAAAAGTGGCGACGGCGTATTTTTTAAACGTGGTGATTTGTTCCGCGGATGCGTTTATGCAAAAGAGGGCGTAAGTTACGGCGCGTACGGAAGTGGCGAAAAACCGCGTATTTACGGCTGGGATTATTCGCTTGCTCACCCTTCGCTTTGGGAAAGCGTGGGCGATAATATTTACAAGCTTAAAAATAAAATTTTGGACGCAGGCACGCTTGTGTTTAATCACGGCGAAAAGCATAGCAGAAAACTTATTCCTTCCTACGTATACGGCGAATTCGTTTGTCGGGATAACCCCGAAAAGAAATTCGATCTCAAAGCAGAAATGACGCAAAACCTTGATTTGTGGTGTCGCTACGACGAGCGCACTACGACTGCGTATTCAAAGGGTGAAAATTTCCCCGTGCCTATAATGGACGGCGAAAGTTACGGCGAATTGTATCTTCGCTGTGACGAAGGCAATCCAGGAGAGGTTTTTGACAGTATCGAAGCGCTTACGCGTCGTCCTGGCATTATCGTAGGAGATAAAAAAGATGTCAGAATTGATAATATTTGTCTAAAATACATAGGTCACCACGCAATCGCTGCAGGCGGAAAAAGCGTAGAGGGACTGACGGTTACTAACTGTGAAATCGGTTGGATTGGCGGTACTGTTCAGCACTATAACGGAACAGATCCTAACTTTCCCAAAGGCAGGCGTGGTAGCGTAACGCGGTTTGGTAACGGCGTGGAAATTTACGGTGGATGCAAGGATTACACGATAGAAAACTGCTATATTTATCAGGTGTACGACGCTGCGGTTACGCACCAGATAACCACTTGTGGTCAAAAGTTCGTTATGGAAAACGTCGTTTACGCAAACAACCTTATTGAAGAGTGCGTTTACTCAATCGAATATTTTTTGGATATGACGGACGGCGACGAGCAAAGTTATATGAAAAATATCCAAATGAGCGGTAACGTACTACGCCGTTGTGGTTACGGTTGGGGACAACAGCGTCATAATAAAGACACTCCTGCGCATATAAAAGGGTGGGATTATCAGAACGTGGCGTATGATTACAGGATCGAAAACAATGTTTTTGACCGTTCGGCGTATAGAATGGTGCATATAGTTGCAAAAGAAGAAAAACACCTACCCGTTTTAAACGGTAACGTGTATATCCAAAACGAAAATTATTTACTAGGACAATTTAGTTCGCTTGACGATATCAAAATAATCGATTTTGATGAAAACGCAAGCGACGTTATACGAGAAAAGTTGGGAGATAAAAACGCTACCGTAATCGTGCTTTGATGTGGTTATGAGGGTACGTATGCCCCAAATGATGACAAAACAATTCAAAATGGAGAAAAAATGAAGACAATTATTGCAATCGGTGGTGGAGAACTGCGCGAGCGTGAAACATTAAAAATAGACGAGTATATCGCCGACCTTGCGAAAGAGCGTGCAGGTGAAAAGAGAGCGTATGCGCTTTTTATTCCTACTGCTAGCCACGATTTTATGCCGTACTATAACACTTTCCACAAAGTGTATACGGGCGTTTTTAACGTAAAAACGGACGTTGCGCTTACGGTGTTTAAAGAAATTGATTACGAAAAAATCAAAGGAAAGTTTGAAAAAGCGGATATGATTTACGTTGGTGGGGGCGATACGCTTTTTATGATAGAAAAATGGCGTGAAAGCGGACTTTTGCCTCTGATTGAAGACGCGTATAACCGTGGCGTTATTATTTCAGGGTTGTCAGCAGGCGCAATTTGTTGGTTTAAGCAAATGTTTACCGATTCGGCAAAGATTGCAGACGGACAAAAGTACACGCTACAAGAAGGACTTGGATGGTTTGACGGCACCTGCGCACCTCATTATAATTCGCGTGGAGCAGAATTCGATTGTGAGGACGTTTCACTTGGCTACGGCATTGAGGATAATAGCGCGATAGTTATTCGTGACGGTCAAATTATCGGCTCGCTTTCGTCGGGTGGAACGGCGTATAAAATCGAACAAAAAAACGGTGAAAAAGTAAAAACGCCTATTAGTTTAATTTGAAAAAATAAAAAACGGCGCACAACGTTATGCGCCGTTTTTCTTTATGCATCGTTAAAAATAGTTTTTATCTGATTGTTTTCGTCACACTCATTAGACGGTGGATACCCGAAGAATTTGGTGTAGTTACGATAAAAAGAAGTGTAGTCATTAAAGCCTACTTGTATATACGCTTGGGTGGGTTTTACGCCTTGAATAATAAGCCCTTTTGCGGCGTAAAGGCGTTTTTCGGTGATATATCGCTTAGGAGTAGTTTTTATATAAGTTTTGAAAAGGTAAAAAAGGTAACTTTCCGAAACGTACAGTTTATTTGCGATTTCGCTAACGTCCGACAAAGTAGAAAGGTTTTGTTTGATATACGCTAATGCATCTGATAAAAGCGGATTAAGCACAGATGCAAAGTCGTTTTCATTAGATTGACCTACGGCGGACAAAGCATAAAAAAGTTCTCGCACTAGCAGTTTGCTTACTTCAATAAAGTTGTCTAAGTCCAAAGTGGAGTAGTAGTAATCCATTTTTTTGAAAATTTCTATAGCAACGTGGTTTGACGAGATATTTACAATAGGAATTTTGGGGATAAGCGAGTCGCTATCAAGCCCGATTTCATCAAGTCCAAAAATAACGTCATAGCGCTCATAGTCGCTAGGTGAGTTGATTTGAATGTAGTGGTAGTGCATGGGCGAAATTATGATTAAATCGCCTGGACGAATATAAAACCGTTTGTCTTCAATAACTAAAGTGGCGTCGCCATTTACAAAATAAAGAATTTCGTATGCCGAGTGCATATGATTCACGACAAGCGTGCATGGTGGGCAAGCGGTAACGGCGTGTTTAAAACTCAACATTTTATTGGGGATTTCTATTAAAAAATTTGCCATAATTAACTCCAAAGGTATTATACAATAATATTTGATTTTTGGCAATGTATTTAATAATAAATGTAAAAATATTTCAAAAAGTACAAATAATTATTTGATTTTTTGCAATTAATCAAAGTACTTTTTGATATTGACACAATGCATAATGTAATGTATAATAAGTTTATCCTATTTTAGAGGTGGAAAAATGAAAAAACTTAATTTGGCTGTTATCGGTCAGGGAAGAAGTGGTAAGCAAATTCACGGCGTTTTCTATCGCAAGGAAGAAAACGAATATTTTAACGTTGCTTACGTTGTTGATGAAGATGAATTTAGACGCGAAAAAGCGCTTAAAGATTATCCGGGCTGTGAAGTTTTATCGGACTATCGTCAACTTTTTGACAAGAAAGATATTGATTTGGTAGTAAATGCTACTTATTCGGATTTCCATTATCCCATAACGCTTGACCTTTTGGAGCATGGTTTTAACGTGCTTGTCGAAAAGCCTTTTGCTCGTTCGCGTTACGAGTGCGATACGATGCTTAAAACGGCAAAAGAAAAGGGAGTTTTGCTCGCAGTATTCCAGCAGACCTTCCTTGCGCCTTTCTATGAAGACGTTGCTAAGATTATGACGGACGGCAGAATCGGTGAAATTTTACAAGTTAGTATCCGTTATAACGGCTTTGCGCGTAGATGGGACTGGCAAACTTTCCAAAAGCGTTGCGCAGGTGGACTTTACAACACCGGTCCGCACCCCGTAGGCATTGCTCTTGGCTTGCTTGGCTTTGACGAAAATGCGCGTGTTGCGTTTAGCCGTCTTGGTCGTGGTCTCACCGCAGGAGATGCGGACGACTATGCAAAAGTAGTGCTTACCGCTCCTAACAAGCCTGTTGTTGACGTTGAAGTAAGTTCGCTTGACGCGTACAGCGACTATAACGTAAAAATTCAGGGCACGCGTGGAACGTTTAAATGCACGCCCGCAAAATATAAAATAACTTACGTTGTTGATGGCGAAAATCCTGAAAGAAAGCCCGAGTATTACTTTATTTCGGACGCTAACGGCGAGCCCGTTTATTGCAGTGAAAATCTCGTAAAACACGTTGAAGAAGGCGAATATAACGGCAATGCTTTCGACATCGGCACTAGAGAAATGTACAAGGATATTTATTACGCGATTACCGAAAACAAGCCCATGCGTATTACGGCGGAAATGGCAGCGAAAGTTATTTCGGTTATTGAGCAAGTGCACGCGGAAAATCCGCTTGACGTTAGGTTTTGATTATGAAAAAGATAGTTTTTTTAGGCTGTGAAAATTCGCACTCCGATACCTTTTTGAGTTTTTTGAAGGGTAGTGACGCGTATGCCGATATTGAAGTTTTGGGCGTTTATAGCGACGAGCGTGAAAGCGCTGAAAAGCTTGGCGAAAAATATAACGTGCCCGTTCTTCATACCTTCGACGAGTGCGTGGGCAAGGTGGACGGCGTAGTAGTTACTGCCCGTCACGGAATTAAACATTACGAGTTCGCTCGTCCGTATATGGAGACGTGTAAGGTGATGTTTATCGACAAGCCAATCACGACGGACGCTAGAGAAATCAAACGGTTTTTGGGTGACTTGGTTAACAATAACGTACGCGTATGCGGTGGTTCTAGCCTTATTCACGACGACGTAGTTATTCAGTTAAAAGCCGATCACCTTGGTGACGTTGATGGCAAAACGATAGGTGGAATTGTGCGCGCGCCTATTCAATCGCAAAGCGTTTATGGTGGATTTTACTTCTACGCGCAACACCTTACCGAGATGGTTTTAGAGATTTTCGGCCGTTATCCAAAAAGCGTGAAAGTGTACGAACAGCAGGGTACGTATACCACCATTTTTCGCTATGACGACTATGACGTGACGGGAGTTTTTGTGGAAGGCGGGTATTGCTATTACAGCGCGCGCTTTACGAAAAGCAACACAAAAGGCATTGTTAGTGTTCTAGATAGTGCAAATCCGCTTTTCAGAAGAGAGTGGGACGAGTTTTGCGAACTCCTTCGTGGTGGCGAACAAAAAATGTCGTTTGAGGACTTTTTTGCACCCGTATACGTTATGGATGCAATTGTTCGCGCTATAAGTAGTGGAGTTGAGGAAACAATTAAATACGAGTTTTAAATCAAAACGGAATGGTACGTTATGCGCCGTTCCGTTTTTCTACGCTCTTTTGCAAATAAAAAATAAGGAAGATTTCGTATTTTTGCTTAATATGATTGACAAAAAATTCAATTTGTGCTATAAATATATGGCACGTGGAGAGATGGCAGAGTGGCTGAATGCGCACGATTCGAAATCGTGTTATGGCTGATACCCATACAAGGGTTCAAATCCCTTTCTCTCCGCCAAGTGAGGCTCGTTTGAACTTTTTACGTTCAGACGAGTTTTCTATTATTTAAACAAAAAAGTTTAGATTGCTCAAAAACTTAAAATTTATAATAAATCAAATAAAAAATTAAGCGTTGATTCTATGCCTTACCTCCTAAGGCGGGTTTGTCGTACGTTCGAATCGTATCAGGCGCACCAACGATAAAAAGTCAGTTAAATCATAGCGGTTTTGCTGACTTTTTGTTTTATCTAAGCGTTTGTGATTTTATAAAAAATTAAAAGAACTTTGAATTTATTTCCTAAAACATCTTGAAATTTATAAACCATTGTGCTACAATGTTAAATGTATAAAAATATTTATTTTTATGAGGTGGAAATATGGCTGCAAGCTATAAAAAACTCTTCAAATTGCTTATCGATAGAGAAATGAAAAGTAAAGACCTTGCTGCAAAGGCTGGGATTAGTCCCGCAACTTTAGCAAAAATGAAAAAAGACGGTGCAACAGTGTCTAGCGTCGTGCTTGTTAAGATTTGCACTGCTTTAAACTGCACAATGGACGAAATAGTAGAAATCGTACCTGCAAAAGAAGATTAAGGGGTCGTTATGGAAAACAAAGGATACATTTATATACTTACAAATCCATCATTTAAGGAATACGTTAAAATCGGTTATGCTAACAACGTTGAAAATCGCCTAAAACAATTAAATGATAGTCCATGCATACCTTTTGCTTTTAGAGTTTATGCAACGTATGAGGTTGAAGACCGTTTAACAGATGTTAATTTGCATAAATTAATTGACCAACTTAATCCTAATTTGCGCTCTATAGATAACGTTAATGGGAAAAAGCGTGTAAGAGAGTTTTACGCAATGAGCCCAGAGC
>JAZOUI010000130.1:0-5572 GCA_045658145.1 Pumilibacteraceae bacterium | reverse complement strand
TTACGGCGTGTTGTTCAGCAATACCTACGTCAAAATATCTATTTTGAAAGTGCTTTGAAAACTCCGTAAGCCCAGTACCGTCGCTCATTGCCGCCGTAACAGCAACTACTTTATTGTCGTTACTTGCCATTTCGCATATTTTTTCGCTCACTACCCAGCTGTACGAAATGCTTTTATTATCGCCAACAGGTGAAACGCCGTGATAAACGCCAGGCGACTCTTCTACCATTTCCACACCTTTACCTTTTTTAGTAACAACGTGCAATAAAACGGGACGAGTCGTATTTTTAATCATTTTAAGAACATTGATTAGCGTAGGAATATCGTGTCCGTCAAACGGGCCGTAATACTTTACTCCAAAGTTTTCAAACATCTTGTTAGGAATAAGTGGAAACTTAAAATTATCTTTTAATCTATCCAAAACGCGCACAAACCTATCGCCAAAGAAAGGCAATGCTTTTACGCTCTTTTTAACGTTGTATTTAATCGCGGTATATTTCTTACTTAAACGCAATTTCGCCAAATACTGCGAAAATGCACCTACGTTTTTAGAAATAGACATATTGTTATCGTTAAGAACGATAATCATTTTTTCTTTATTTGCGCCTATGTCGTTAAGCGCTTCGTACGCCATACCACCCGTAAACGCTCCGTCACCGATAACGGATACGACGTTATAATCTTGATTTTGAATATCACGCGCGCGTGCCATACCTACGCCTAATGAAAGCGACGTACTACTGTGTCCCGTCGTAAAATGGTCGTGCTCACTTTCTCTTTCGTTAGGAAAGCCCGTGATTCCACCATCGTGGCGTAATTTATCAAAACCGTCCTTTCTTCCCGTAATAATTTTATGTGTGTATGACTGATGTCCTACGTCAAAAATAATTTTGTCTTGGGGCGAAGAAAAAACGTAATGAAGAGCAATCGTAAGTTCGACAATGCCAAGGTTAGATGATAAATGGCCACCGTTTTGAGTAACTTTTTGCATTATAAAATCGCGCACTTGCGTTGCATATGCGCTCAAATTTTCCACAGAAAGTTCTTTTAAATCAAGTGGACTATTTACTTTTTCTAACAAATCAAACAAATTTTATACTATCCTATTTTGCGCTATGAGTGCAAATTCTTTGAAAAATTCAGTATTTTCTATACCGTTTAGTGCATTAATTGCTTTTTGAGTGTAATCAGCAAGCAACTCTTTTGCTTTACTTTCATCAACAACGTGCAAAATCGAACATCCGTCGTCACTCTCGCCATCAAGAATATCGTCAGCAATTTGAAAAGCAAATCCAAAGTTATATGCATATTCTATAGCCTTTTCGACGACGTCATCACTAGCGCCCGCAAGCAATGCGCCACACGCAATCGACGCTACGATAAGATCACACGTCTTATGTCTGAAAATATATTCAACGTCATTTATCGTGGCGTTTTGTTTGTTAAAATTAAGGTCGGCAACTTGACCATCAATCAATCCACGTGCGCCCGTAAGCGTAGAAAAAACGCCGAAAGCATCAATAAAATTTTTATTATAATTTGACTCTACTATTGCTTTGTGTATAAATTCATACGCCAAATTAAGCAAAGCATCTCCCGTAAGCACGGCAATATCTTCGCCAAACTTTTTGTGGCAAGTTAGTTTACCACGTCGGTAATCGTCGTCATCCATACAAGGCAAATCGTCGTGCACAAGCGAATACGTATGAAGCGACTCTATTGCGCTTGCAAAGTAATATACGGAATAATCCGCATCTTTTCCACTAAAAGTCTCGTAGGCTTTTATAAGCAATACTGGACGATATCGCTTGCCCCCTGTAAAAAGGCTATAAATAATACTTTCCGTTAAAGGACGGTGTGAATCAAGTATTTCTGACGTGCATTTAAGAAATTTTTCAAACTTTTCACGAGTAATATCAAACTCGTTTTGTACGTTATTCTTCATCATCAAAAAGCGCGTCCATTTCGCTTTGTATTTGAGCAATCCTACCCTTATATTGCGACAAGGTTGCCAAACACTCTTTTGTTACACCCACTCCTTCTTCAAAAAGCGCAACGCCTTCATCTAAAGAAAGATTTCCAGATTCAAGTTTTTTTACAATTTCTTCAAGTTGTGCAAGTTTCTTTTCGTAATCCATAAAAACTACTCTCCGTTTTTTCGTACAGACGTGACGCTTGCGCTAACTGTACCATCCTTCATATATACGTCAACGTTATCTCCACTACATAAGTCGGAAACTCCGTCAACAGCCTTTTTATTTCGATATACTTTTGCGTAACCACTACTTATAATTTTAAGCGGACTTACGCCCTGGAGCAAAGCAACTTGTTCTTTCATAACCAGTTCTTTGTCCATTGCAAACTTATCTACGCTAGCGCGCAACCTTTCATACGTAGCGTTTGCATTTTTTACTATTGATCTTCGCTTTAAAACTACGCTTTCACTCATTTTATTTGCAAGTGTTTTAATTCTATTTTTGCGCTTGTAAATAATATCGTGCGAAGTGTCGGTTAGTTTTAAGACGAGTGTGCGCATAGCAGAAACTCGTTTTAGATACAAACGTTTAACTGCATTGTTCATACGCTCGCACAAAGATAAAAACCTACCAAAAAAGGCTTCGTTAATTCTGCATATATTTTCCGCTGCAATGCTAGGTGTTCCTGCTCTGAGCGTACTACAAAAGTCACATAAAGTATAATCTATTTGGTGTCCTACTGCGGAAATAATAGGAATAACGCTATTTGCAGTCGCTCTAGCCACTATTTCCGTATTGAAAGGCGCAAGGTCGGTATTCGCGCCACCACCACGAGCGACGACCAAAACGTCACACGTTTTTTGCTCGTTGGCTTTTACAATCGCGCTAGCAATATCCTGTTCAGCCCCTTCTCCTTGAACTTTTACAGGGTATAAAATCACACCGATATAGCCGTGATTTTTTTGCAAAACGGACATTATATCGTGAAGAACTGCTCCTTCTTCACTCGTAATCAAACCCACCTTTTTAATTACAGATGGCAAGGAAACTTTGCTTTCAAACAAGCCTTCCTTTTCTAATCTGCTTTTCATCTCTAAAAACTCACGGTGCAAAACGCCTTCGCCTTGAATATCAATAGTACGCACTCTGAACGATACTCTATTACCTTTTGCGTAATAGTCAACCGAACCGTTTACAATAACGCTATCGCCAATTTTAGGCACGTAGCCACCACCGAAACGAATACAGCGCAAAATACTATTCTCGTCTTTTAGCGTTAAAAAGAGATTACCGCCCGACGTTGAACTTTCAAAAACTTCGCCGAAAACGGTAATATTCTTCAATATCAATTCATCATCAAAAACGCCTTTGATATAGTTATTAAGTTGACTGACCGTTAGTTTATTTCTGTCCAAAATTCGCCGCCTTTACGGTGTTTTTCAAAAGCATTGTTATTGTCATAGGTCCAACGCCACCAGGTACAGGCGTGATAAACGATGCCACTTCCTTTGCTTCATTAAAATTAACGTCGCCGTAAAGTTTGCCATCATCACGATTCATTCCTACGTCAATAACTACTGCACCCGGCTTTATCATATCGCCCGTTACAAATTCTTTTTTACCGATTGCAACCACTAAAACGTCTGCCGTGCGAGCAATTTCTTTAAGATTTTGGGTACGCGAATGACATACTGTTACTGTCGCATTTTTAGAAAGTAGCATAAGCGCAACGGGCTTTCCAACTATGTTACTTCTTCCGATAACAACTGCATTTTTACCACTCAAATCAATGCCCGTCGTAGCAATAAGTTCCATAATTCCACTAGGAGTACAAGCGGATAAGCACTCGTTGCCCAAAAGTAAATTTCCCGCATTAACCGCGTGAAAACCATCCACGTCTTTTAATGGCGATACAGCCGAAAGAACAACTTTTTCATCAATATGCTTAGGAAGAGGCAACTGCACAAGTAGTCCATCCACTTTTTCGTCATCGTTAAGCGCATTAACAAGTTCCAAAACGTCTTGCGTCGTACTCTCTTTGGGTAAATAATATCCGTAGGATGCAACGCCCGTTTGCTCACACGCCTTTACTTTATTGCGCACGTAAACCTGACTTGCCGGGTCTTCTCCTACCAAAATTACAGCAAGCCCTATTTTTCTACCTGTTTTTTCTTCAAACTTCTTAGCATCAATAGCAATTTCATCACGAAAACGCGCAGATAACGCTTTGCCATCAATCAGAGTTGCGCTCATTTATAATACTCTCCTTATTTTTGATAAACGTCGCAAGCAATCCGTTAACAAATGACGGGCTATGGTCGGTTGAATACGTTTTAGCAAGTTCTACCGCCTCGTTTGCAGATACTTTATCAGGAACGTCGTCCAAGAAAATTATTTCGTACGTAGCAATTAGCAAAATGGACAAATCAATTTTATAAATTCTGTCAAGCGAATATCCACTTGAATACTGCGCAATTTTTTGGCTCAAAAAAGCGCGTTCACGCACCGTACCATTGACAAGTTCATCAAAATAAGTACGGTCGTCGCCTTCTAATTTTTCCGAAAGCATAACGTAACTCAACTTGCTCTCAGTTCCATTAACAAGTCGTTCAAATATAAGTTTAAAAGCATTTTCTCTAGCAGTTCTTCTCATAATATCCTCAAATATCACTATTCTTCTTGTTTTTGTTCAAAGCATACGCCAAGCACGTTAACGTTGACCGTACCGGCATGGAAGGTAGTCATACCTTCGATACTACGCTTTATGTTTTCCTGCACTCTATACGCTACGTCAGCGCAAGAAAATCCTATCATAACGTCGACGTAAACATCAACGTTAATAATATCGTTTACAATTTCGGTGCGAATACCTTTGCCTTGAAGTCGCGCTACACCTTTTATTTCCATCGTTGCAAGCGAAATAATGGACTCAATTACTTTGTGTCCATAACTTACTTTACCCGATAGGTCTGTGTTATATCGCGATTTATAGGGCATCTGACCACACCTCCACTAATACAATTTATATTATATCAAATAAAAATCAAAAATGCAACTAATAACCACTTCATTATTCTTTTTCTTGTGATTAATATATTTTTTCGACAAAAAAACGCCGTAAATCAATACGACGCTTTTACACTTCTTCTAATTTTACTCTACAGGAATAATTCTTACGCTAGATGCTCCCTTGCCCGTTTCATCAGTTACGATTTCCAAAACTCGCGCAACCTGATCACTAGTAAGTTCATCAGTTTTAAGAATTACACTCACATTTTCACTAGACGCTATTACTACGGCATCTTCAAAACCAACTGCTTTTATAAGCCCTTCTAGCGTAAGTTCCGTTTCCATAGCGGAAGTAAGTACCATCTTTTGTTGTTGTGCTTTAGTAACAGTTTCATCACTCGCCACTCCGCCCGTAATGATCGCGTCGAGGTTAAGCAATTCTTGATTTCTCGTTTCGTTACGATCGGTTCGGTACGTCACGAAGAAATCGCTACTACTAAATTGCACGTCCGCATTTGTTTGCGCATCTTGCGCGTTTTTGTTAAGATAAATATTTAGCGCGCCTGTTACGACAAGCAAAGCAACCA
>JAZOUI010000129.1:0-1529 GCA_045658145.1 Pumilibacteraceae bacterium | reverse complement strand
CACAGCGACAAAGAACAATCAACTAAAAGGAGAACTTGTAAAATAATGGCTTTATCACCAATGATGCAACAATATATGCAGTTGAAAGAGCAGTACAAGGACACGATAATTTTCTATCGTTTAGGCGACTTTTACGAGATGTTTTTTGATGATGCAATCACCGTTAGTCGCGAACTTGAACTGACGCTTACCGGCAGAGATTGTGGACTGAGCGAGCGCGCACCTATGTGTGGCGTTCCTTATCACGCCGTAGATAACTACCTTGCTAAACTTTTGGAAAAAGGTTATAAAGTCGCTATTTGCGAACAAGTTACAAAGCCTGGCGACCAAAAGGGACTTGTAGAGCGCAAAATCGTAAGAGAAGTTACTCCTGGTACAAAGATTGACGATACAATGCTAGATGAAAAATCTAACAATTACCTTATGTCAATCTATATGCAAGGTAGCGCCGTGGGCGTTTCGTGGGTTGATATTTCCACGGGCGAATTTAACCATATTCAAATAGAGGCGCAACTCGGCTTGCACCTTAACGAATTGCTTGCCCGTATAAATCCGTCCGAAATTATCTGTAACGGCGAAATGTTAGCGCAATCCGTCAACCTTTCCGTTGTAAAATTTGGGGGAGTATGCCCTTTTTCTGCTTATGACGAATACGCATTTGAGTATGAGAATTCCGTTGAATACTTAAAAGAAAATATGCGCGAGTGGAAAAGTTTTGGTGACAAAAAATTGTGCGTTTGCTCGGCAGGCGCGCTGTTAAAATACCTTGAAACAACTCAAAAACGTTCGCTTTCTTATCTCAAATCGTCAAAATTAGAAAATTCTGACGAATATTTAAGCATTGACTCTAACGCCAGAAGAACGCTTGAACTTATTTCCTCAGCCGTAGAAAACAAAAGTAGGGGCTCACTTTACTGGTTTATGAATAATACGTCGACTGGTATGGGCGCACGCTTACTTAAAAAATGGATTGAACGTCCCGTTCGTAACTGCGTAGAAATAAACAACCGTCTTAACGCGGTAGAATTTTTAACAAAAAATAAGAATTTTGCACAATTCTTGCTTGATAACTTACAAAAAGTATATGACTTAGAGCGTATCGCTACACGCGCATCTTACGGAAATATTTCCCCCAAAGATACCCGTGCGCTTGGCGATTCGTTGCACGTATTGTGTTACGACGTTTTGCCCAAATGCGTAGCAGTTGAAAACAAATACGTTTCATCACTTGCCAAAAACGTTGCCGATTTTTCACAACTTGCCGATCTTATTTGCTTTGCAATAAAGCAGTCGCCTGCATCGATTCCGCGCGACGGTGGTATCATTGAGACTGGTTTTGACGCAGAACTTGACCAGTATCGCGATATGCACAACAATTCTAAAGAATTGCTCAAAGCAATGGAAGAGAACGAAAAAACGTTAACGGGCATTAAAAACCTTAAAATCTCTTACAATAGAGTGTTTGGATATTATATTGAAGTATCCAAAACTCAAACCGATCTTGTTCCTTATCGTTACGTACGTCGCCA
>JAZOUI010000128.1:0-4188 GCA_045658145.1 Pumilibacteraceae bacterium | reverse complement strand
TAGGGATTGAGTGTGAAAGCGCAGGCGAAGTGATAGAATGCGCCACCTTGCCACCTAGAAAACCTGTTTCACATAAAGGCAATTATGGTAGGGTAAAGGTTATAGGTGGAAGTGCAGTAATGCCGGGTGCGCCACTTATGAGTTTTGAGTCGGCAGTTAGCGCATCAAGGGGCGGAGCAGGGCTCGTGACGTTGTGTATTCCTGTATCTGAAAAATGCGCTTATCAGGCGAGGGTAAAAGAAACAATGCTTTATTTTATGCCTGACGACGGTAATGGTAACGTTGTATTTTCGCCTACTCATCTCGACGAAATATTGTCTAATGCTAATACGATCGTTATTGGTCCAGGCATGGGTAAAAATGACGATATTATAAAAATCATAGGGTACGTATGTGGCCATTTTGACGGAACTGTAGTTGTAGATGCTGACGGACTTAATGCTATTGCCAGGGATTTGAGCGTAATTGAAAATCATAAATGCACGCTTATTTTAACTCCGCACGTTGGCGAGTTTGATAGACTTACGGGCGGAATTGAAAGCAATTATATTGAGCAAGCAAAAGCGTTTGCAAAAAGATACGATTGCGTTTTAGCAGTAAAGTCAGCAACTACGGTTATAACGGACGGCGAAAGAGTTGCGCTTAACGTCACGGGTACGCCTGCTATGGCGAAGGGCGGAAGTGGCGACGTATTGTGTGGAATAGTAGGTGCTTTTTCGTGCGTGACTGATGCGTTTAACGCTACGAAATGCGCTTGTTATCACTTCGGAAAAGTGGGCGAGCAAGTTGAAAAAGAAAAAGGCTCGTCTGTGAGCATACTTGCTAGCGATATTATATTGAAGTTATAGGTTGCAATTTCCAAAAACGTCTTAAAAAAAGAAAAATTACACTATTCCCTTTTCGTTTACTTAAAATTCTAAAACAAGTATAATTAAGTAAAATGAAAAAGAGGAGAAAAACAAATGAATTCTAACCTTAAAAAGACAATTTTAATTAGTTTTATCGGATTTTTACTTGTGGGAGTAATGCTACTCGTTTATGGATTGTGTTTGCCCAAAACGGATAACGGCACGAAAAAACTCACACTTGAGATTAAGTACGCAAACGTAACTTATACCTATGAAGATTTAACAACTAATAAAGGCACGGTGCTTGAATTTTTGCAGGAGTACGACAAACTTCTTGAACTTAGTTTAGTTACGGAAGATAGTACGTACGGAGAATATCTTACCTCGCTTAAAGGTACGGCGCAGGACGATGTTAACGGATATTATTATACGTTTAAGATGGATGACGTTTACGCCAACTACGGCGTAAGTGCGCAAAGTTTGACAAAAGACGACGGCAGTTATTATAGTAAAATCACGTTTGAATACGGCGTACAAAATTACGATAGTAACTGGGCAACTTTATCGACTACGCTCGCAAACGGTGGTGACGGTTCTATAACGCAAACGCCTTCAAATCCTAATGCCACTATATTCTACGTTATCGCAGGAATTTTGCTTGTCGTAGCAATCGGAGAAATGGTTTATTTTATTATCGCAAAAAGAAAAAATAATGCTTGATAAAAAGGAACAAATTAATAAAACGGACGGTGACGTATGCGCCGATTTTGATAAAAAAGCGCAAAACAATAGTAAAAAATTTGCGCTGAAAAGCGCAAGGGAAATTACGTACGTTGCTATTATGAGCGCAATGTTAGTGCTAGGAAAATTTGCTCTTTCATTTATTCCTAACGTAGAAGTGGTAACCACGCTCGTGATGGTTTTTGCCTGTTGTTTTGGTTATCGCGTACTTGGCGCTACGGTAGTGTTTTGCACGTTAGATATGTTTTTGTACTCGTTCTCAATCGACGTCGCAATATCCTATTTTATTTACTGGAATGCGCTTGCGCTCGTGGGCGCGACGATGCGAAAGTTTGGTGCAAAAAGCACTTACGCGTATCTTGTTTTAGCGATAATAGGCACAGTATCGTTTGGGTTTATTACGACGGGTGTTTACTGTATAATGTATGGTACTCCATTTTTACCTATGTACGTTAGTGGACTTGTTTTTTATGCCGTGCAACTTGTCGGAAATATAGCCTTTATGCTTGTCGGGTTTGCAGGCTTGTGTAAGATAATTAAAATGACCGAGTGGAAAATATAAAATAAAAACTCCCGTATACGTGTACGGGAGTTTTGCTATATTTTAAAGAAATATTATACTTCGTTGCCCAAGAAATCCACCCATTTTTTTGTGGCGGAATCAATACAAACAACCATTTTATTAAGCGTAGTGTCGTAAATTTGTTGACCAAGCATAGGATAATAAGAAAGTCTTTCTTCGGTAGTGCAAACAATTTTATGCGCTACGTTTCTTGTCTTGAATCCTGAGCCCGAGCCGTCGTTTTCCCACAACTGAAAATCTATTTCGTTCGTATGGTTCCACGCGGGCTGAGCAGTAAAGTCAATGTTGCCACGCCAAGTACCGGGGTAAACTTCTTTCATTAAATCTTTAAGAACTTTTCCCGGCGTTTGTGCGGCAAAACGCTCGATATTAAAACTTACCATACTAACTTCTTGCAAGCCTTGCAAACGATTACCTTGCTTGTCAGAGTCGCCACAGCAGTTAAAAAGGGGCAAACATACGTTGCGCTCGTCCATGCAGTTAATAAGCGTGATAGGATGATTTGCGCCACAACTAATGCCGTAATTACCAAAAGTGTATCCGTAATAGTTCATAATAGCGTTGCAGTTAATAAGGACTACGTGTTCGCCACTAACTTGAATACCTTCATAAAAACCACTTGCGCCTACGTTAGTAAGATTGCTGTACGAGTGGTTGCTACCGTCCGTCATAGTCAGACCTATGCAACCCTTTACGGGTACGGCAGGGGGATTGCCCAGTCCTGAATTCATTTCAGCGCAGGCAAAAACCGTAACGTTTTTAGCATCAATTCTATCGCAACGGCGCAAATCGATACAACGAATAGGCTTTTGGTTGTATGCTAAAAATACTGAAAAATTTTCAAACCTAAGAGAAGAACCGTTGCCAAGTCCGTATTCCGACCAGCCCGAGCGCATTACGTCCACGGGATTTTTGCTTGGATCGTTAGCGTTAGCGTCTAATACTTCGTCGGGAAGAGAGTCAAGAGTTTGTTTCGTTACGTACAGTACGGTACCGTCGTTTCGCGAATATAGCGAAGTTTCGCCCAAAACTTTAATTTCGCGTCTAAGGTTAGGAAAACGCAAAGCAGTTTTTGTGCCACCGTCGCCAAAATCGTAAAATCCTTCTATAAAATATTTGCCACTATAGAGAAAGAGATTTTTGTTTTCTTCAGCGCATTTATCAATTGCTTTTTGCAGGGTAAGTTCGTCGTGCGTGCCTATGCAAACAAAATCAGCATTGTCCTTTTTTGCTTGCTCGCTTTGGCTAGATGCTACGTAAATCCAAGATGATTTATCCATAATTTTCTCCTAAACGTTGATAGATTGATTATAACATACAAAATAAGTATTACGCAAGGAAATTAATAACAAATGAGAATTTTAAAAAGTTGCTTTTATTAATAAATTATGTTATAATTAAAAAAACAATAATGGAGAAAAGGGAAAATGAAGAAAATTTTTGCTTTGGTAATGGCACTACTTGGATTTTGCTTAGTGGCAATATCTGCGTGCTCGCCGCCGCCCGTAGAACCTAGCATAACGCTAAGCGTATCACAAGAAAAAGTTGTTTTATCTAACGGCGAGAGTGAGATGATTTTCGCGTCGCTGACAAAAGATGGACAAGAAGTGAACTGCTCGTACAACTTTGCATTGCACGAAGAAAGCAATGACGGAATTGTAACTATGGCTATTGAGCAAGAGAGCGTGACTTTTTCGCATAAAAGTGCAGGTACGGTAAAAGTTGTTTGCACGGCGACGTTTGAAAACAAAGTTTATCAAAAGGAAATAACCGTTGTAGCAAACGGTAAGACGGTGCTTGAAAATGAAGTGTACGTTGAATACGTGCTTAACGGATTTATTCTTCCTAGTGAAGTGACGGGAGAAGTGAACGACGTTATTTACAACGGAGCAAGCGTTTTTACGGGCGTTGAAGAAGGTGTTGTAAAAATTAACCTTGAAAATTTCGAGCAAGGAAAACTTGAAAAACAGTTGATAATTAATACCGAAGGTATGGATTATTTTATTGACGCTGAGT
>JAZOUI010000127.1:0-5998 GCA_045658145.1 Pumilibacteraceae bacterium | reverse complement strand
ACACTTGTTTGCCCCTGCCGTAGTCAGCGGAGTCAGCGTCGTCAACAACCAAAAAGGTAAGTTCGTTTTCGCCCTCAAGCAAAAGAGAAGTGATGTCAAACGAAAAAGATAAATATCCACCTTCGTGACTTCCTACGCGCTTGCCGTTAAGAAAAACCGAACAAATTTGGTCGCACGCGCCTACGTTAAGGAAAACTTTGCCTTTGTTAAAATCACTAGGCAATGTAAACGTGCGACGGTAGTGTAGTTCTTGATTTTTTTGTAGTTGTTTTTCTACGCCCGAAAGCCTACTTTCAGGGCAGTACGGCACTAAAATTTCACCGTCGTAAACGCCCGAAAATTTTGCTTGCTCGCAAATAGCGTATTGCCACACGCCGTTTAGCGAAAAATAACTGTCGCGCTTAAACTGAGGACGAGGGTATTCGCCAAGTGGAATATTCGAGTTGATAAAATCTGGCTTAAAAATCATATTTGCCCCTTTTTGACTGTAAAAACAGTTACAAAACAATTACTTATACATATAATATCACAAACTTGCTATAAAATGCAATGCTTTTAAGTAAAATTTGCTATTTTTTATTTGCGAAAAATATTGTATAATGTATATAACTTTGTAAGTTATATATTATAGCACAAAATGCAATATAATCGGCATATTTTTGTATTGACTTATAAAAATAACTTTTGTATAATTTGTATAATGGAGTGTATTATGAAAACATTTAAGGTGGAAAAATTAGACGTAACTGTTGCGAATTCTCGAATTGAGATGGGAAAATATGCTGCTGATAAATGCGAGCAGTATATTAACGAACTATTGCAAGAAAAAGAATATATCAATATGGTTTTTGCCGCTGCGCCTTCGCAAAACGAATTTTTGCAGTCGTTGCTCAAGCGTGATATTGATTTTTCTCGTATCAATGCGTTTCATATGGATGAATACGTAGGACTTCCGTCCACGCATAACCAGTCGTTCGGATATTTCTTGACCGAGCATATTTTTGGCAAGGCAAATTTCCGTTCGGTAAATCTTATTAACGCTACTGCGCCTATAGAAGAGGCGTGCGAGCAATATACTCGCCTTTTGAAAGAGTATCCCGTTGATATTGTTTGTATGGGAATTGGCGAAAACGGACATATCGCGTTTAACGATCCCCCCGTTGCCGATTTTTCCGATCCTTACGTTATTAAGAAAGTAGAACTTGACGAGATTTGTCGTAACCAGCAGGTAAACGACGGATGCTTTGCTAGTATTGACCTTGTTCCTAAATATGCGCTTACCCTTACCGTGCCTACGCTTTTTGGCGCAACAAAAATCGTTTGTACCGTTCCTGCAAAAACCAAGGCAAAGGCTGCGAGAAGAATGCTTGACGGCGAAATCTCTACCGAGTGTCCTGCAACCATTTTACGCAAACATAACAACGCTCATCTTTTCCTTGATCCCGACAGCGCATCTCTTTTGGAGGAGTAGTTATGAAAATTGCTTTTGCAGGTTTTCGTCACGGACATATTGATTCGCTTTACCGTCAATCAAACGAACTTGGGCTAGAAATTGTAAAGTGCGTTGAAGAAGTGGAATCCGACAGACAAAACGCTAGCGAGCGTTTGAATGCCAACGTTGTTATAGGTGCGTATGAAAGCGCTGCTGATACCGATGCAGATATCGTTGCGGTAGGTTGCGCTTACGGTGACCGTGGCAGAGTTGTTATTGATGCGCTTAAAAAAGGAAAGCACGTTCTTTCGGACAAGCCCCTTTGCATTAGTATTGACGAACTTAATGAAATTGAACGACTTTGCAAAGAAAAAAATCTCAAAGTTGGACTTATGCTTGACCTTCGTTATATTCCTGCGGTTGTCACGGCAAAAAATATTCTTGAAAGCGGAAGACTAGGCGAGATTAAAAACGTATCTTTTACGGGTCAGCATTGCTTGTCTTATGGTAAGCGAGCATCGTGGTACTTTGAAAAGGGAATGCACGGTGGAACGATAAACGACATTGCAATTCACGGAATTGATTTGCTTTACCACCTTGCAGGATTAAGTATTACGCAAGTTGACGGTGTACGCGTTTGGAATAATTATGCTGATCGTGAACCCGATTTTAAGGATAGCGCTGTGTTTATGGCACGGCTTAACGACGGTATTCAGCTTTTGGCGGACGTGTCGTATTGCGCTCCGTCACAAGTATTCTCAATGCCTACTTACTGGAACTTTAAGTTTTGGTGCAAAAAGGGTATGCTTACGTTTTGTGTGTGTGAAAACAGCGTTACAGTTTATGAAGAAGGCAAGCCCGTTTGTTATAAAGAAGAAGGAACGATTATTACGGATAACTGCATAACCGATCTTGTCAGCGATATTGAAAATAACGAAAACACGTTTACAACTAGCGTTCTTCGTTCGACTCGTAGCGCATTAGAATTACAAAAGAAGGCAGAATAATGAGCAATAAAATTGCAATAAAAAATGTAAAAATAGTTTTTCCCGATAGGGTAGAAGAAAACCTTACGTTGCTACTTGACGACGGGATTATATCGGACGTTGTAGCGGACGAGAAAACTGACGGATACACGGTAATCGATGGACAAGGTAATTACCTTTCGCCCGGATTTGTAGATGCGCATCTCCACGGTGGTGGCGGTAGCGATTTTATGGACGAAGATGAAAACGCCTATAAAAATATCATAAGCGCGCATCTAACGCACGGAACGACTTCCTTTATGCCGACTACGCTTGCATCTGATACGGATAGTCTTATTAACGCTGTAAAACGTTATGAAAAAGTAAAAACGGAAGGGGACGTGTGTGACTATTTAGTTGGACTTCATCTCGAAGGCCCGTATCTTTCGCCCTTTAGTGCAGGCGCACAAAAGCCCGAACATATCCGTGATTACGATAAAAACGAATATGAAAAAGTAATAGAAATTGCTAACGGTAACGTAGGCAGATGGAGTGGCGCGCCCGAAGTAAATGGCGCAGGTGAGTTTGCTAAATATATGGCGCAAAACGGCGTTACGGTAAGTATTGCGCATACCGACGCTACTTTTGAACAAACGGTTAATGCGTTTGAAGACGGGTTTAAGCACATAACGCATTTTTATTCTTGCACTAGCACGGTAAAAAGAGAAAAAGGTTTCCGCATAGCAGGCGTAATCGAGGCAGGCTATTATCTAAACGATATGAACGTTGAAATCATTGCCGACGGATGCCATCTTCCACAAAGTTTGCTTAAACTTATCGTGAAAGTTAAGGGCACGGATAGAGTAATGCTTGTTACTGACGCTATGCGCGCAGCAGGACAAGACGTTAAGGAAAGTTATTTGGGAGCAAAAAGCGATCCTATGCCCGTTGTTATTGAAGACGGCGTAGCAAAACTTCTTTCTCGTGAAGCGTTTGGCGGAAGTATCGCTACAGCAGATAGATTAGTTAGAACTATGCTTGGCGTGGGCGTTAGTATGTCTGACGCTATTAAGATGATAACGGTTAATCCCGTAAAGATGATGAACGTTAACAAAAAAATAGGTAAGATTGAAAAAGGCTATATCGCTGATTTGTGCCTATTTGATGAAAACGTTAACGTAAAGAAAGTGTTCAAAAGGGGCATAATTGTTTTTAGCGAGGAGAAGTAATGAAAACTGCTATTATAGGTTTAGGCGTTATTGGAAAAGTTCATTATCAAGTTTTGCAAGAACTTAGTAATGCGCCAGTTGCAATCTGCGACGTTGATGAAAGTAAAATGGAGGGGTACGTAGGCGCTCGTTTTACCGATTATCGCAAGATGATTGATGAAATTAAGCCCGACGTTGTGCATATTTGCACACCTCATTATTTGCACGCAGAGATGATTGTGTATGCGCTTGAGCGCAACGTAAACGTGCTTTGCGAAAAACCGCTTTGTATAAGCCGAGAGCAAATTGAACAAGTTTTATCGGCTGAAAGAAATTCGCAGGCTATTTTGGGCGTTTGTCACCAGAACAGATATCTTCATTCTAACACGTTTGCAAAGCAGTATATTGAAGATAAAAAATTATTGTCAGGCTACGGCACGGTTGTTTGGAAACGCGATAAAGCATATTACGATTCGGCTGAGTGGCGTGGCAAGTGGAAAACGGAAGGTGGCGGAGTGCTTATCAACCAAGCATTACATACGCTTGACCTTTTGCAATGGATTAGCGGATTTCCTAATAAAGTCAGCGCGAGTGTAAATACACTTAACCTTAGTGACGTAATCGAAGTGGAAGACAGCGCGATTGCAGTTTATTACGGTGACGTTCAAACCGTATTTACCGCATCTACGGCTGGTGGAGCGGATTTCCCTGTCGAACTTGTTTTTAGAACGGATACCGACCTTATCCGTGTTTACGGTGACCAAGTGTTTATAAATGGAAAGCAGTATGAGTTCAAAGAACAACCGTTCTTTGGTAAAAAAGTTTACGGAAGTGGACACAAAGGACTTATTTCGCATTTCTATGAATGTGTTTGCGCAAAACAAAAATTCTGGATAAACGGTGAAGAAGGTTCGAAAGTTGTAAGAATGATTTTAGGAGCGTATGAAAGCAACGCTCAAAAAATAGATTTATGAGGTGAAAATTATGAAAATGACGTTTAGATGGTACGGCGAGACGGATAAGATACCCCTTAACTATATCGCCCAAATTCAAGGTATGACGGGCGTGGTTACGGCAGTTTACGACGTTCCTGTTGGCGAGGCGTGGGATGTTGAAAAACTTCTCAAAATGCGTGATATGTGCGCTGAAAACGGACTTGAAATGGAAGTTATCGAATCCGTACCCGTTCACGAAGACATTAAACTTGGTCTTCCTACGCGCGACAAATATATTGAAAACTACAAAAAGAACATTATCGCTTGTGGAAAAGCAGGCGTAAAGTGTATTTGCTACAACTTTATGCCCGTGTTTGACTGGCTTAGAACTAATCTTGGCTACGCTCACAAGAACGGTGCGGTATCGCTTGCCTTCTCTGAAGAAGAACTTATGGCACTTGATCCCAAAAATTTGCGCCTTCCCGGTTGGGACGAAAGTTATTCGCCCGACGAACTTAAAAACCTTCTTAAGCAGTACGAAGGTATGACGCACGAGAAACTTTTTGAAAATCTTGTGTATTTCCTTAACGCTATTATGCCTGCTTGTGACGAGGCTGACGTAAATATGGCTATTCATCCCGACGATCCGCCCTTCGACGTGTTCGGACTTCCCCGTATTATTTCTCGCGCTGAAGACTATGACAGAATGTTTAGCGCAGTACCTAACAAGCATAACGGTATTACTTTCTGTACGGGCAGTTTAGGTGCAGGCAAGTTCAACAATCTTGTTGAAATGGCAGGCAAGTACGCTGACAGAATTTACTTTGCTCATCTTCGTCAACTTTGCTTTACGTCCGACACCGATTTTTATGAGAACGGACATCTTACCGAAATGGGTAACGTAGATATGTACGGTATCGTAAAAGAACTTGTTAAAAACGGCTTTGACGGATACGTTCGTCCCGATCACGGACGTAACGTTTGGGGCGAAACGGGCAAACCTGGTTACGGCTTGTTTGATAGAGCAATGGGCGCTTGCTATCTTAGCGGACTTTTCGAGGCAGTCGAAAAAGATTTAAAATAAGGAGAAAAAAATGAAATTACCTTTTAACGTAGATTTAAGTGAAAAAGTAGCAGTAGTTACGGGCGCAGGCGGAGTGCTTATGAGCGAATTTGCAAAAGCGCTTTGTGCGTGTGGTGCAAAAGTTGCGCTCCTTGATATCAATGGTGATGCTGTTAGTGCCGTTGCAAAAGAAATAGGCGAGAGTGCTTTGGCAATCAAGTGTAACTGCTTGGACAAGGCTGATATCCAAAAGGCAAAAGAAGAAGTGAATAAGAAGTTTGGCGCAGTTAACTTCCTTATCAACGGTGCAGGTGGTAACAATCCCCGTGCTACTTGTGATAACGAGTATATGACTCCCGACCTTGAAGGCGCAAAAGATTTCTTCGCTTTAGAAA
>JAZOUI010000126.1:0-6219 GCA_045658145.1 Pumilibacteraceae bacterium | reverse complement strand
GAACTTATTATGTCAGGACATAGCAAATGGTCAACTATTAAAAGAGCAAAGGGTAAAACTGATGCTGCAAGATCTGCAGTATTTACTAAAATCGGCCGTGAAATTGCCGTAGCAGTTAAAGCTGGTGGCCCTGATCCCGATAGCAACTCTGCGCTCCGTACCGTTATTGCGAAGGCAAAAGCAGCAAATATGCCTAACGACAATATTACGCGTAGCATTAAAAAGGCTAGTGGTGAACTTGGTAACATCAACTATGAATCCGTTGTTTACGAAGGATACGGCACTAATGGTGTTGCAGTTATCGTTGAGGCGCTTACCGATAACAAAAATCGTACCGCAGGCGACGTAAGACACATTTTTGATAAATACGGTGGATCGATGGGTACTAACGGATGCGTATCTTACTTGTTCTCGTCCAAAGGCGTTATTCTTATTGATAAGAAAGCAGGTATGGATGATGACGAAGTAATGATGGCTGCACTTGAGGCAGGCGCTGAAGACTTTAGCGTAGAAGATGACGAATATGAAATTCTTACCACGCCTGATGACTTCATTACCGTTTGTGACGGACTTCGCGAGCAGGGTTATGAATTCACTAGCAGTCAGATCACTAAGATCCCTTCTATGACCGTAGCGCTTGATGATGCTGCTGTTGAAAAACTCGTTAAGATGCTTGATGTGTTTGAAGAGAACGACGACGTACAAAACGTTTATCACAATGCCGATCTTCCCGAGACGGAAGAGGAGGATGAATAATTGATTAGCGTAAGAGAAAACTGCATTTTAGCAAAGCAGTCTGCTCCTTACGTGGCATCGCTTACTACGGAGGACAAGAATAACGTTCTCCGTATTATTGCAGATGCGCTTACTCAAAATGCGCAAGAAATTATTGATGCAAATAAGGTTGATTTAGCCAACAATAGCGAAAAGCCAAAGCATATTTTGGATAGACTTATGATTAACGAATCTCGTATCGAAGGGATGAGTGAAGGTCTTAAAAAACTTATTTCTCTTCCTGATCCTATCGGAGAAGTCGTTGATGAAAGCGTGAATTATGCAGGGCTTTTAATTAAGCGTGTGCGCGTTCCCTTGGGCGTTATTGGTATTATTTACGAGGCTCGTCCCAACGTTACCGTTGATGCGATAGGACTTTGCGTTAAGACTGGTAACGCTGTTGTCCTTCGTGGCAGTAGAGATGCTTATAATACGAATAAATGCATAGTTTCCATTATAGGACGTGCATTAAATGCTAATAATTACCGTCACGAATTCATACAACTTATTGAAGATTTGTCGCACGAGAGTTCAAACGAACTTATGAAAGCACGTGGACTTATAGACGTTTTGATTCCGCGTGGATCAGCAAGACTGATAAATGCAGTCGTTGAAAATTCGACTGTTCCCGTTATAGAAACTGGTACGGGTAACTGTCACGTTTACGTTCACAGCACGGCAAATATTGAGATGGCAAAGACGCTTATTCTCAATGGTAAACTGCGCCGTCCTAGCGTATGCAATGCGACGGAAAGTATACTTGTAGATGAACAAATTGCATCAATTGCGCTTAGTGAAATTATTCCTGCCTTGCAAGAAAAAGGCGTTACAGTATATGGCTGTGAAAAGACGCGTGAAATAGTTGATTGTGAAATTGCGAGTGATGAAGATTTCTATACGGAATATCTTGATTTGAAGATATCTTGCAAGATCGTAAAAGATTATGTTGAGGCTGTTGATCACGTTAACAAATATAGTTCGTCTCATAGCGAAAGTATTATTTGCGAAGATGAACAAGTAAAAGATTATTTTATTAAATACGTTGATAGCGCAGCGGTTTATCATAACGTTTCCACCGCTTTTACAGATGGCTTTGAATTTGGACTAGGCGCTGAAATGGGTATTTCTACGCAAAAATTGCACGCTCGTGGTCCACTTGGACTTAGAGAACTTACTTCTACTAAATATTGTATTTACGGCAACGGTCAAACAAGAAAATAAGGATGAAATACTTTGAGTAAAGATAACGATAAAACAATTGAAAAACTTGTTGCAAAGAAAGGCGTACATAGTGGACATAGGGAAAGAATGCGCGAAAAGGTGCATATTGATCCCGAGATGCGCACGTTTGCTGACCACGAAATGTTGGAATTTCAACTGTCTCTTGTGATTCCACGTCGTGACACGAATAAACTTGCTCACGACCTTATCAATACGTTTGGATCACTTGATGCTGTGTATCGTGCTGCTCCGTCCGAACTTATTAGGGTGAAAGGGATGACCGTTTCGGCGGCATATCTTATTGGAACTCAAATGGCGGTTATGCGCCGTACGCTTAAATATAGTAACGTCGAATCTCGAGATACTGAACTTTCTCGTCCTAACGAGGCTATTGCATATATGAACACCTTATATGCAGGAAGAAATACGGAAATGTTTGCTGTTTGTTTGCTTGATTCTCGTTATAGGGTTGTTCGTACTGCTTGCTATGATAGTGCATCACCCTCGGGTGTAAACGTAAATATTGAAGACGTTGTTTTGATGGCGCTCCGTGAAGGCGTTTCGTATGCAATAATTGCGCACAATCATCCTTCGGGTGACGTTTCTCCTTCGCCTGATGACGTAATGTTTACAAAACGTATTTTGTCTGCTTTGATTATGTCGGGTATATCTTTGGTGGATCACGTAATTTTCTATGAAGATAAAATGTTTAGTTTCAAAAACTCGGGCATTATCGATAGATTTATGGATGAAATGTACGAGAGTGTAGGCAATACTAAAATGAAAGATTTTAAGCGTGAACGACAAGTCTTTTTAGCGGGACTCCAAGAATATATTCTTGATCCTATGCAGTTTAAGAACGGCGTATTTTCGGCTAGACCACGTAGTGAAATAGTACAAGAATATGTGACTAAAATGGAAAATGACTACAAACGCGCAGAAGAGAAACAAAAGAGTGACGAACATAAAATTACGAAAAAAATCGAGTATCCCGACGTTTTTTAGATAATGAAGAAAAGCACCGACCTAAAACTTAGGTCGGTGTTATATTTTATTCTGATGCTTTGATAATATTGATAGGTTTAATTTTTCTTAGTTTATTAATAGGTGCAAGCGTTGATATGACGGAAAGGACAATGATTCCCAAACAGTTAAGGGACATAATTCCAGGATTGAAAATTAAAAAGTCTAGATCAGTAACGATATTAGTGGACGCGAGCTGAGAAAGTGATGCAACTAAGATATCGTTAGCAGCGCCTAAGAAAAGCCCAAGACCTATCCAAGAAAGTATACACGTTAAAAGACCAACGGCAATTACCTGCATAACAAAAATGATTGAAAGATTAAAGTTTTTGCCGCCAAGCGCTTTAATGACGCCCATTTCGTAGGTTTTGTCTTTAACCATTTTCGTGCCAAAACTACAAAGAATGAGGGCGCAAGCAACAAAAAGTACGAAGGCAATGAGCATAAAGAAGTCGGAGAAAACGCCAACTGCTTTTGACATAGTAGCAACGCTTTGAATGTTTACCGAGTCGGGAATATAACCTGAATCCATTCCAAGAGAATAAACTTTACCAAAGTTATCGAGTGAGTCAAAGTAGAGTGAATAAGACATAAATTCGTCGCTACGGAATTCTTCAAACACGGATTTTGAAGTGGTAATTACGGTCGAGCGCGAATTTGAAAGTTTAGAAATCGTAACTTCTACAGTGTGTAGAGGTGTGGTGAATAAATCGTCTGCCGAGCGGTAATTTCTGATAGTAATTTTATGAGGAACGAAAGTTTTGTAATTGTTTGCGTTATATTCCGTTTGGAAAATATTGTTATAAAAACCGTAACTCAAAGAAATTTCACCGTCTTTTAATTCGGAGTCGTAGTGTAGGTAAGAGCGACCGTTAGTAAAATCCTTTATGTCGATATTGTTTATCGTGTATTCACCTGGCGAAAGGCAAGTTTTTACGTTTATAGACTTGCAATCTTCTTTGAAATTTTTATTGAAAGTATAGGCAATTCCTAAAAATTGTGAAATTTCGTCGTACGCCATAAGGTATTTTGGATCGTGGGCAAGGGCTACGAGATTAGGTTCTTTTTTGCTAAATTCCTTAATGATTTTATCGTATCTTTGTTTGTAACCAGTGTCGATAATGGCGTTAATGTAGCCGTCGTTATAGCCACCTGAGTTGGTGTATTGACCGAGTAGGTCTTCGTAAGTTTTATCTTTTAGACGCTTGTTTTTGATAATGCAGTCTGCAAAATAGTCGGTAATAATTACTCCTTCAGGATTCGCGTCAACGTCACCGCAAAGAAGTTTAAGTTCGCCGTTTTCACCGTACTTATTGATTAGGAAGGATGGTTCGGTAATTAGCGTACCAAAGGATTCGCTAATATAGAATGCCCACTTAATATTATTCTTCGCGCTTAAACTTTGTTGCGTAATCTGATAGTTGTTTATTGAAAGTGAATAGTTTATTAGCTCGAAAATATTTCCTTTGTATCCGCTGTTATAGAAAGCATCGATATCTGATTGTGGTAGTTCGTGTATAGTATTGTTTGCGTAGTTAAGTATCTTTTCGCCCTCGTAAACACTATTCTTTTGAAGAACGAGTTCTTTTTGATCGGTGGAAATGAGTCCATTTCGTATTACCAAACTTGCGTCAAAAGTCACGATTAGTTGCGAAAGCGTTAGTATGACCACTACGCAAGCAATCATAAAACTAGACACAATAGAGCGCACGAGCGAGCCTTTTAAGAAATTGAGCGTTATTTCAAATAGTCGTTTAAATGAAAAACCTATATTTTTTATTTCAGTTTTTTCGTTGTTAGTTTCTACATTTGTCACGGGAACGAATTTATCGTCACATTGTACGATTTTTTTGATATTTCCCGTTGCAAGTGCCTTTTCAATATCCTTTTCTTCTTGCTCGGTAATTTTGTTAAGATAGGGGATTTTTATAGTGTCGTCGTGTATTTCTACACCTTCAACAAAGTTATCACGTTTTACTAAATCACTAACTATTTTACCGTCTGAAAGTTCAATAATTCTGTCGGCGTATTTGTATGCATCGCTTAAATTGTGCGAAACTACTAAAATTAAACGGTCTTTTGATAGCGATTTGAGTAGGTCTAGAATTTGTTTGCCGGTTTTTGAGTCAAGGTTACCTGTAGGTTCGTCTGCAAAAATTACTTTTGGATCTTTTACGATAGCGCGTGCAATAGCTACACGTTGTTTTTGACCACCAGAAAGTTCGTTTGGATATCTTTTGCCAAAGCCATCCAAATCTACTTGAGTTAATGCTTTTGTTACCTTCTCCATATCCGTTTTTTGTAGAAGATCGAGTGAAAAGCATACGTTTTCAGCGACGGTGAAGGAGTCGAGCAAATAAAAATCCTGGAATACGAATCCTGTAAATGAGTTGCGGTAGTTGTCGTAGTCAAGTGTTTTAAAATCGGAAAAGTTATTACCATTAACGATAATTTCGCCTTCGGTAATTTCGTCTAGTCCACCAAGCATATTCAGCAAAGTGGATTTACCGCTACCACTTTTTCCCGTTATGAAAACAAGACCTGTATCGGGTAACGTGAAATTAATTGAACGTAACGCTTTTACAAGCCTATTATTCTTTTTGCTTTTGTAAGTTTTTGATAAGTTTTTTACAGTAATCATTCGTTATTTTCCTTGGTATCCATTTTGTGATTCAGGCAATAGCGAGTAGGTAAAAATGACGTTATTAAATTGAAAATTTATGATTTTGTCTTATAAAACGCGTATTGCTTGACATATTTTCAAATAAATAGTATCATTAATATAATATAATATTTTTTAAAAAATATCAAGAAAAATAGGAGTGTATTTTGATAATTTTAGGAATTGACCCGGGTTACGGAACAATAGGCTATGGTGTAATTGAGAAAAATGGTTCAAAAATTACCCCCGTTGATTACGGCGTTATCCAAACGCCCAAGGACGAGAGTATTGCTACGCGACTTGCTATGATATACGACTCACTAAATATCTTGATAAAAAAATATAAGCCCGACGAAATTGCCGTTGAAGAATTGTTCTTTAATACTAATATTACGACTGGTATCAAAGTTGCGCAAGCAAGGGGAGTAATTCTTCTATGTGCTGTGCGCGAGTGTGGAAGACTTTTTGAATATACTCCGCTGATGGTAAAACAGTCTTTGACGGGTAATGGTAGAGCGGATAAAAAACAGGTGCAGTAT
>JAZOUI010000125.1:0-2359 GCA_045658145.1 Pumilibacteraceae bacterium | reverse complement strand
ACTTCTTAGCACCGATAACACAGTCAATGGTAGTAGATTTACCAATACCATTTTTACCAATAAAGCCAAAAAGTTCGCCTTCATAAACCTGCAAATCAAGTCCCATCAAAACTTCCTTTTTGCCATAAGACTTGTGCAAATTTTGGATATTTACAACAGGCTCGCGCTGTTCCTGCTGATTGTTATTTTTAATTTCAGGCATTATTTTCTCCTCAATCGCAAGAACCAAATTTCGTTCTTCTTATCACCCACAAAAACGTACTTAGAAGTACAACTATTGCAGGTAAAAACTTCGCCATTACTCTCAATATTGCGACTACGGCAAACAGGACAAAACTTACTATAAACGTCGCTGTCGCCTGCAAGCGTCTTAATTTTTGAGCCTATCCATTCGGCAATCATATCGCGCTCGGGCATAGGATCGTCAAACACTTTTTTGCCGTCGCAATCAGCATAATACAAATTCCAAATGGAAATTGCCTCTGTCGTTTCAGCATTTTTCGCTGAAACAGTAATTCCTTCTTCTTTGCCATCAAATTTTAGAATATGGACTATTTCCGTTTTAGGAAGTGTCTTTTTTCTAATTTTCAATACCAAATCAGTATCTTCGAATAGAATTTTAAGCGAAAAACCACGGCTAGTAAGCGTAATTTTTACGTCGCCCGTAAGCACGTCCGTCTTTCTAGGCAAGATTTTGAAACCATACTGTTTAAGTGTCGATAAGAGCAAAATAAAGTAATATTTTCTCAAATCTTTTACAAGCGCAATCGGATCTTCGTAGCGTACAAACTTGCGATAAAAACGGAAACAACTGCGATACAACCTGTCTTTGAGCAAAATATTAGTAGGCTTGATATTGCGCTCGATATTAAGTCCACGCGAAATAACCTTATAAAAATACGTCGCCTTAATAAAGCTTATTTTTTTGCGTAAACGCTCAAGTTTTTGCAAAACGATACCCACGTCTTTCGTGTCAAGTTTGCCCTTAATCGTATCAACCGTGTTTACCGACGGAATAAGCGAAACGTAAAAGGACGTATACTTTGAAATCTCAGCATCAATTAGATTGATAAGCAACACGATAAAACAGTTTTCGTAAATTTTCAGTTCGTCAACGTGCTGATAATAGAAAACTTCTTCGGGAATCATATCAATTCCGTGCTGTTTCCAAAGTTTGCTATCCTGCAAAACCTGCTTAAAAGCATCAGCCTGCAAATTCTTAGCCTGCTCTATTCTAACAATCGTCTCTTCGCGCTTGTTCGTAAGGTGCGGATGCGAGATAATCGAAGAAATTACGTTAACAATATTAGAAACTTCATCAAAGAAAGCATTGTCTTTTTCATAAGAAAAATCCTGTAAGGAAACTGCGCCCAAGCGATTCACGTTAGCAAAAAAGTTTTCGGGCACGGGAAAACGAGCCGAAAAATTATCGACTTTCGTTATAAAATCCTTAAGTTGTGCTTCTTCAATAATTCTCATATTACAACGTTCTCATAATATTCTTAATAGTCTTTTCACAGCGAACGAGAACTCCCTCGCCATAAGTTTTTGCAATAAGTTCGAGCAAGTCTTTAAGCGCGCCTTTAACGTAGTCTTCAAAACGTCCTTCAACTTTGCTGATAAGTTTTTTAGAAAGCATAAAGTCGATAGCCGTCTCTTTCTTGCCACCGCAAGCAACGAAAACAGGCACGATATTGTCAATTTGGTTCAAAATACGGTTACCGATAGCGATATCGAATTGATCGTAAACGTAATCGCAAATAACGTTCATCTTGTCGTAATCGTACTGAGAAAGTTTGTACTCTTCTTTTGCGAGTGCATCAGCGTAAAGCGTGTTAAGACGCGAACTACTAAGCGCAATGGGCTCTGCAACGCCATCCACTTCAAACGCGTTATTTTTGTACTCAAATTCAGTCGTAATAGCACGGTCGTAAACCTTATCGGTAATGGTAAAGGTCGAGTCGTCCTTGTTCGCCGTGCCCACAAAATAAGCGTTAGGCGTAATTTGGATACTGCCGTCCTCAAGTTTTACAGGGGGAACAAAGTCGTGCGGAACGTGCATAATCTTAAGTTTCCACTCGTCTTGCGGATACTCAAGCACAGACAAAAGGTCGGCAAAGTAATATTCGACACGAGAAATGTTCATTTCGTCAAGTACGAAAATGAAAAGTTGGTCGGGGTTATAGTTCGCGCGATAAAGTTCTACAAGGAAATCGGTTTCGGAATAAGTCTTAGAGAATTCATTAAAGAAACCTAAAATGTTGGACTTGTCACGCCACGTCGCTTGAACGGGCATAAACAAAGCACGACCGCCCGTAAACTTAGCAAAATGACGGGGGAGCGAAGATTTACCCGTACC
>JAZOUI010000124.1:0-6789 GCA_045658145.1 Pumilibacteraceae bacterium | reverse complement strand
ATAACGGTGTGTTTAGCGTACCAACGTTCTTTTAAACAAACTGCCCAGGGGGCGCCAATGCCCAAAGTAAAAATGGTAATAAGACCTTGCAAAATGCCAATACCAATTAAACCTAACAATCCACCATTAAATTTTGATTCCATAATAGTTCCTCCTTTTGCCATTAGGCTTGTGATGAGAATATTATACTAGATAAATTGTCTAGTGTCAAGACATTTTGTCTAGTTTTTGCATATAATTTCAGTATGGATAAAAAATTTTGCAAAAACTTAAAAGAAACGAGAAAGATGAATGGATTAACGCAAAGACAAGTGGCAACTGCTCTTAACGTCGTTGAGAGTTGTTATGCCAACTGGGAGCAAGGGAGGACAGAACCAAATATTGATATGCTACGAAAATTGTGTATTATATTTGGCGTGACGTTAGACGAATTAATTAATGGATAAAAAAGAACTCGGATTGATTCCGAGTTCTTTTTTTGTGTTTTAGTGTTCTTCAGTATATAATTCGTCGTTATACCAACGAATTGGGTTTTCGTAAATGTATTTTACCATTTCTTCATAATCCGATTGATTGCGGATAATATGTTCGTAAAATGAAGTTTGAAATAATTTCTTTGACAATCCTATCTTTTTGCATTCCATAGTTGTTAGCGATTTATATGCGCAAACGATATCCATCACCGTACAATACGAGAGAGTGTACACCTTTTGTTTTGAGTGCAAATCGTAACGAAATATGCACCAGCTAAACTATAATCGTAATTATTAAGCCGTGTATGTTTTCTTTTTGGTAATTCTTTTTCCGTTTTCATTTTGTTTTCTGTATATGCAGTATTGAACAAATAGTTTGTATATGCAACTAGATAATCATATCCGCTATTTCGGTAAGTTCGCCCTTTTCGTAGATAATAGTTTTTACTTCGTATTTGCCAAACGATAGGGGACGTGTAGCGTCGTTTACCTTAATATAGGTGTTTACGTCGCGAGAAGTATTGTTTTGGAGACGGAAAATAATGGCATCATGGCCGTCTGCTTTTTTCATAGCCGAAACTGTAACTACTTCGTCGCCGAGCGAAACTGAAAAATCCTTTACTTCTAATTGCGGAGTAGGTACGGGGAAGATATTGAGAGCGTAAGGCTTTTGAATAAACTCGCAAGTTTTTCTTTCGAGTTGGTCTTCGCTAAGCAAGCCCAGACGGAAAGAGAAGTTGTTTTCGCCTTGGTCAATCTTTTTGGTGTAGCGATCGGACGGGATAAGTTCACGTTCGCAGATAGGATGAGCGCAGTAGGTTGCACCACGAACGAGCGACATATACAGCGCGCCCTTTTCGTAATGGCTACCGTAAACGCTGTCGTTCATAAGCGTAATGCACTTGTTTCCCTCTTTTACGGCTACGAAACGGTGCGCAACGTTTTCACGGGCGTCGTCAAAAAGACGGTCCGTGCCGAATACCGTTTGTCCGATAACTTCGCCCGAGAGAGTAAAGGGGGCTTTGAGTTTTATAATACGATTGATGTCGTTAAGGTATAGATTAACGTCGATATCAACGAAGTCGTTATTTTTGTAAATCTTATATGAAATACGCGCGCGTGTATTGTCTTGGATAAAGAACGATTCAATGCCAAGATAAATATCGCCGTCTTCAACGACTTGTATGCTTTTCATTCCGCTGAACGGGCCGTCGGGATTTGTTAAAAGAGAGAAAGCACGTTCGTTCATGCCAAGTCGTACGCGTTGATCAGCGCCCATTCCCCACGGATCGGCATTGTCGTCAAAACTAGTAAGCGTCATAGGCGCGCTTAAATATTCTACGCCGTCGATTTTGTATGAGCAAAGAAGACCTGTGTTTTTATCGATTTCAACGTGTTTTCTGCCGTTGTCAAACACTAGCGCATCATATACGGGTTTGGGCAGGGTTTTGTCATAACGAGCATATACGCTATACCTTGTTTGTGCATAAGGGGCGATTTTTGCCTCAAAAATTATGCGCTTTCTCCAGTCAAGATTAAGGTTGCTTTCTTCCTTGATTATCTGATAAGGCACGGGGTTGCCCTTTTCGTCAACGACGGAGAAACGCGAGTTGATGCTTTCGTCCCAGTTTTGGTCGGCGAGCATAAATTCGCACTCGATATTTTCGGTAAGTTCATAGGGATGGGGGTTGAAAACTACGATAGGATATTCGCCTTCGTTTGCTACGCTTTGCTCTTGGGAAAGGGCGAAATAAGCGTCTAGTTTTACACGTTCAGCCTCTAGTAAACCGTGGTTGAGATAGCGAAGTCCGCCGTCTTCACCGCATTGAATAGAAGTTCCCGGCAATATATCGTGGAATTGCGCGTTAAGTAGGTCGTGCGTGGCTACGCGAAGTTGAACTTCGGGATAAGTGTGCATAAGTCCTTTTGCATACGCTACGGTAGCAAACTTTTCGGCAAGGAAAAGTTCATTTTCCAGTTTTGCGTGCATTGCTTTGATTTTGTGCATACTCGTGTAGCAACCGGGCATTGAAATAACGAGCGATTTGTCAAAAACTGCCGTTGGGTTTATTTTTGCAAAGAATTGTTCGGGCGTGGAGTGGATATAAACTTCATCAGCCGACGTAAGCAACGTTTCCTTTATATCAGCAAGGTCCTTTCTGCTAGGACCACCACCGTGGTTACCTACGCCCCAAAGCACGGCGCAAACTTCTTTGTCCTGAACGTCAGCGCGCTCCTTGATTTGTTTAGCAGAGTTGCCAAGTGCTGAGCCGTATGAAACGAAACGGTTTGCTTTTACTTCGCTACCGTCCAGTCCACGCCAAATAAACTGCTCGTCAGGTAAATCCATAGTGCCGGGGTTAGGGCGCATAAATAAGTAACTGTCGTAACCGCATTTTTTAAGAACTTGCACTAGTCCAACTGAGTGACCAAAGGGGTCGAAGTTTATTGCCGTTGTGGGCGTTATGCCGAATTTTTCCTTAAAATAGCGTTGACCTTCGCGTGCCTGACGAATAAAACTTTCGCCTACGGGCATATTGCAATCGGGCTGAAGATACCATCCACCCATAATATGCCACTTGCCCTGTTTTACGAGTTCTTTTATTTCTTCAAAAAGCGCAGGCGCATATTGTTCAACGTACTTGTATACAGTCACTTCGTTGTGACAAAAAACATAGTCGAATTCTTTTGCGAGTTTTACTGCGGATGCAAAAGTGGATAAAGTCGCGCTAGCGCCCTCAGGCCAGTCCCATTGCCAAATAGGGTCGATATGCGCGTTACATATCATATGAATTTCTTTTTTCATAATTGCTCCTTTTTATGAGTATTATTAAACTTAAAATCAAAACGGCGTACCACGTTATGCGTTGTTTTATGTTTTTATTCGGACGCTTTGAAGTTGCAGTTAGGCTTTTGAACTTAGCGATGCAAAGTCCTAACAAGTTTTAAGGTCGTGTTCCATTTTAGATAAGTTTTTCGAATTTTTCCATACGAAGAATTTTTTCGATAAGGTTGGGGTAAGTGTAGTAGTAATGGTTAGATGCCTCGTAACCTATTTTCGCGTCGGTTACGAATAGGTTAAGTAGATCAACCGTGTTTTGTTTTTCGGCGGAAATCAGTTGTTTCATTTGCTCACGATCGCCTACGCGCTTAACGAAAGCAAACTTAGTTTGAAGAAGGTCGGTAGTGAAGTGACAACAAGCAACTTTTGCATAGCGTATGATTTCGCATACGAGAGCAGTCTGTTCTGCCTTTTCCAAAATTGCTATGCCTTCTTTCCAAAGGTTGATTACTTTTTTGAACTGCGAAACGTATATTTCGTAAGGGTAAGGTAATATCCAGTTTTCGTAATCGTCAAAGGCGTAGCACACCATCGTGGACGTTTTTTCTTCGGGCTCAATTTCCCACAGATTCGCTGGACCTAGAGTTTTGGGCGAGTTATAAAGCATCGTTATTGAGAATGGGTATTCGCGGAAAGCGTCGCAAAGCGTTTTTATTCCGTCGTGAACGATTTTTGCGTTTGCGCCGAATTTTTTATCGTACCACTTGTCAAGGTCAAAGTCTTTGCTAAACTGTGATGCTATTTCAATGGACGGGGAAGGATAGCCACCCAACGTCCAAGTTAGAAATAGGTTTTTAACACCTAATCTGTCAAGGTTGCATAAATGCTCGTACACAAGGTCAAAAGCAGGAATATAAGGCACGGCAGAACATTCCCAACTGTTGCTTGCTTGAATTTTTGCATAAGTTTTGTGTCCCGTTTTATTTGCGTAATCAAGCATATCTTTGCTTATTTGGCTAGGACCGGGGTTGGAGATGGAGTAGTCGATAATCTTTCCTTGAACTCCACCTTTGTTGATGTCAAGGTCGTACTCGCTAACGCACATTACGGAAACTTCTTTTTCGAGAAGTTGTAGCCCACGTTGGGTTTGCTCTTCAGTCCATCCCATAAAGGGAGACCAACCCCAAAGATTAGCAATAAGTTCGGCATTGCTTGCGCTGTCTTTGATAGCGTGAAGTATCACGTTGTTTATTTCAGCGCACGTTTTTTCGGGCGGAACGTTTTTGCATACGGGACACTCCGTAGCACGAAGGAAGTTGCAATGCGTTGGGTTTTCACTCATCGTGATTGTGAAAAATCCACCTATTTCTGGGATATCGCTACACAAATCGTAAACGGCGTCGTATAGGTACTTGCGTACGCTTTCTTTTTCAAAACAAAGAGTTCTTTTTTCTTTCCACCCGATAAGATGATCGTACTCGGGGAGTGAATCGGTAGGAAGAGCGCGTGGCTCGTTAAGATAAAGAAAAACTTTGATTCCGTATGCTTTACAGCGCGCGATAATGGCTTTTAAATTTTCACGTTTTTGCTTGTAGTCTTTGCTTAGATTGGGCGCAAAGGGGTAGGGCGAAAGCGCGGACAAAAGTGCGTGTAGCCATATTCCGTTTACACCGCTGTTGCGATACTTATTTAACAAAACGTCGGGTAACGTATCTTCGCATTTTGTAGAAAAAGCATCTCCGCACGGGGAAAGATAGCCGTGGACTATGCGCATACCATTTGCAATTATTATGCCGTTTTCATCATTTTTGCTTTCAAAAAAATCAAACGGATTTACTGAAACGGGCACGTTGTATTTTTCAATAATGCGCGCGCATTTTTCGCTTTCTATTATTTGTTCGTTTGTTAATGGGGTGAAGTAAACTTCGTCTACGTTTGGCTTAATTTTGCCAAGTTTTACGTCTAAAAAGTCGTCGTTTTTAAGAATAAAATCAAGGCGATCTTCGCTTATGTTTAACAGCGTGTGAAGTTGATTATACGGCAAAAGATACCAGTTGTTTCTAATAATGGTAATGTAGCCTTTATTTTGGAAATCTTGCTCGTAATTGCGATAAACGAGATTTAACCTTTTTGCCTCAGCGTGGATAGTTTGTTCGTCGCATCTAAGCACGCTTGCGATTTGCTTAACTGGGACGTAACCGTAATTGCGCAAAATTACCGTTTGCCACGTGGTAGGGAGAGTTAGAGAAGGCAGTTTTACTTTAGTAATTGGTGGTAACATAATTTTTCTCCTATTTTACTTTCCACGACAGTGAAAAAGATTGTGTTTGAACGTCTTCGTCGTCTTCGCAACCATCGTATTCTACGTTGTTGTCGCTTAACGAATAAGTAGCGTCGATTTTGCCGTAAGATGAATAAATTTCGCAGTTAAGCGTTTCCGTGGTTACGGGCGAAGGGAAGGTTTTTGTTCCGCCGTAAGCGAGAGAAAGGTAGGTAAGTTTGCCTTTTTGCAAAGTAAGCGAATAGCCTACTTCTCCCGTAAGCGAAAGATATACGCTATTATTTTCAATAGTGACGTAATACCTGCCGTTTTCGTTGGAAAAGAGTAGTGAAGTTTTACCCTTTTCAGCCATCATTTTTCCTTCAACGGGAACGCTAAGTCCCGACATATAAATAAGAACGTTTTTACTCATATAATAAGTATATAACGAAAGAAAATTTTTGTCAACGTTTTGCGCTTTTTAGGTAATAAAAGAAAAATATTAGCGCATACTATCTTCACAGGAGGAAAAATGGAAGACAGAGGAATTATTAGGCGCATTGACGACCTAGGCAGAATCGTTATTCCACGCGAGTATCGTCGTCTTTACGGGATTGACCTTGGCGATCCTATGGAAATACGCGCGCTTGGTAGTGGCGATATACTTATTAAAAAGGTAAACACTTCGGACGATCTTGTGAAAAACGCTAACAAGGTGGTGCGAAATATGGCAGAGCATATTCACGGAACGGTGCTTGTTTGTGATGGCGAGCGTTGGGTCGTGGGATATGGCGAACGTGCAAACGAGTTTGTAGGCAATAAGATAGGCAAGGACGCGAAAAGGTTTTTGCAAAACCGTCAGTCGTACGTGGGCAGCAGTATGGATGTAACTGAAACGGATGAAAAACAGTTTTTTGTTTTTGTGCCGGCGCATAGTAGTGGAGACTGTTATGGAGGATTGTGCGCTATATTTCTGGCTCAAGCGGACGATGACGAAATTACGCTTGTTAAACTTTGTGCACGCATTATGGGAGAATATATGCAAAAATACTAAATTATCCTTATTTATTGCCTTTTAATTGCATAATTTTTTACAAAAACGGTCAAAAACGCTTGATTCGAGCAAAATATTGTGCTATAATAGTTAGGCATTTAATAAGAGGTGTTTGAAATGAATTTAAATTTTGTTAATAATTTTTCGGCTGCAGCAGTAGTTGAACCTTGGATTTCTCAATCCTTCCCCATCGTTAGAATGGTACTTTTGATTCTTATCG
>JAZOUI010000123.1:0-3805 GCA_045658145.1 Pumilibacteraceae bacterium | reverse complement strand
GAGTAAACCGTGCAGTATGTCTTAATTCACAAACGGCGTGCGCAGAAATGGCACTTCGTGTTTTAGGCATAGGCAAGGGAGATGAAGTAATAACTTCCGCATACACCTATACGGCGTCGGCATCCATAATCGAACACGTTGGCGCAAAAATCGTGCTTGTTGATACGCAAAAAGAAAGTTTAGAAATGGACTATGATGCGCTTGAGAGAGCAATTACGCCAAACACAAAGGCGATAATCCCCGTAGATATTGCAGGAATTCCTTGCAACTACGACCACATTTTTGCTATTGCCGAGAAAAAGGCGAATATTTTCCGTCCGAACGGAAAGTTGCAGTCCGCATTAGGCAGAGTTGCAGTTTGCTCGGATAGTGCGCACTCGTTTGGCGCAATTTATAAGGGCAAAATGGCAGGCAGTATAGCCGATTTCTCCGCATTTTCTTTCCACGCTGTAAAAAATCTTACTACGGCTGAAGGTGGTGCGCTTGCTTGGAAAAGCATTGACGGAATTGACGACGAAGAAATTTACGGTCAAATCCAACTTCTTTCGCTCCACGGACAAAACAAGGACGCTTTGTCAAAGAATAAGCCGGGCGCGTGGGAATACGATATCGTTGGCACGTGGTACAAGTGCAATATGACGGACATTATGGCTGCGCTTGGCGTTGTTCAACTTCGTAGATATCCTGTGATGCTTGAAAGAAGAGCGCAAATTATCAAAGAATACGACAACGCTTTTCGCCCACTTGGCGTAAAAACGCTTACTCACTATGATGAACAAAAAACCAGTAGCGGACATTTATATATAACTAGAGTACCCGGTATTACTGCACAGCAAAGAAACGAGATTATTACAAAAATGGCAGAGAAGGGAGTATCGTGCAACGTCCACTACAAACCACTTCCTTTACATACGGCGTATAAAAACTTGGGCTTTGATATCAAAGATTACCCCAACGCGCTTGCTAATTACGAAAATGAAATCACTTTGCCCTTGTTCTCCATTATAACTGACGAGCAGGCGCAATACGTTATCGAGTGCTTTAAATCGGTAGTGGGAGAGTATTTATAATGCTTGTAAAAAAGTGGAACAAATTACCAGAGTTTATGCAGACTGATGAAGTGCGCCCGTACTATGAGATTTTGCGCAAAAAGTGGTTTTCGCTTTTTCTCAAACGCCTTTTTGATATCGTGGTGTCACTCGTTTTGCTTATAATCTTATCGCCCTTTTTCTTGATTTTGGCAATCGCTATAAAGATTGACAGCCCCGGTCCTGTGTTTTACCGTCAGGAACGCGTTACGCAGTACGGCAAAAAATTCCGTATCTTCAAATTCCGCTCGATGGTAAGTAACGCCGACAAAATCGGTTCTGCCGTAACGGTAAATAACGACGCGCGCGTTACTAGAGTGGGTAAGTTTATTAGAAAATGTCGTCTTGACGAAATTAGCCAACTTATCGACGTACTTCGTGGAACAATGACTTTTGTAGGAACTCGTCCCGAAGTGCAAAAATACGTTGACCGTTATTCGCCCGAAATGATAGCAACGCTTTTGCTCCCTGCGGGCATTACTAGCAATGCGAGCATTTATTATAAGGACGAGGCAAAACTTTTGGACGCTAGTGCCGATCCCGACGAAACTTACGTTAACGAAGTATTGCCTGCAAAGATGTATTACAACCTTAAATCCATCAAATCGTTTGGATTTTGGGGAGATATCGGCGTAATGTTTAAGACCGTTTTTGCTGTGCTTGGCAAAGAGTATAAGGGCGATTATGACCCTAACGTTATCGAAGTGGAAGAAGTAGAAGAAGTGGTTATAAACGCTGAACAAAATCAAGAAGGAGAAAGTAATGAGTGAAATTAAATATAGCGTTCTTATGTCCGTTTACGTTCGTGAAAACGCGCAGTTTTTGGCGCAAAGTTTGGACAGTATGCTCGCTCAAACCGTCGCTTCCGACGAGATAGTTTTAGTAAAGGACGGACCGCTTACGCCCGAACTTGATGAAGTAATTAGTGGGTACGTATCCCGTCATTCGTCACTTTTTAACGTCGTAGTTAGTGAAGAAAATATCGGACTTGGACGCGCGCTTGCGCTTGGACTTGACGCGTGCCGTAACGAAATTGTGGTTAGAATGGATAGCGACGATATAGCGGTAGCGGACAGGGTAGAAAAGCAACTTGCTTGCTTTGAAAAGGACGAAAATTTGTCTATCGTTGGCTCGAATATTTCCGAGTTTTGCGACGATATAACTAACGTTGTAAGCAGAAGAATTGTTCCGCAAAGTCACGAAGATATTTGTGAGTATCTTAAAAAGCGTTGTCCACTTAATCATATGACCGTAGTTTTTAAGAAAAGCGAAGTGTTAAAAGCAGGTGGATATCAGCATTGGTTTTACAACGAAGACAGTTATTTGTGGGTAAGAATGTATCTCGCTGGATGCAAATTCCTTAACCTTGAAGAAGACCTTGTTTTCGCGCGTATTAACCAAAATACCTTTAAGCGTCGTGGTGGATATAAGTATTACAAAAGCGAGCGCGACCTGTTTAAGTTTATGAAACAAAACAAAATTATTACGGGTTGGGAGTACACGAAAGCAAAGTTTATTCGCTTTGTCGTACAGGTGCTTATGCCCAACAGCGTAAGGCAATGGTTCTTCAAAAAATTTGCAAGGAATAAGCAATGAGTAACAAACTGAAAAGTTCATTAAAATACATAACGGCAGGGGACGTAGGGCATTGTTTTTTGTTTGCGCTCGTTCTTCCGTTCGCGCTGATCGCTAAAATTTTCATCCGAAATTTTTGGCTCGTGTGCGAGGATAGAAACGAGGCGCGTGACAATGGCTACCACTTTTACAAGTGGGTGAGAGAGAATAAACCAAAGCAAAAAATCGCATACGCCATCAACAAAAAGTCCCCTGATTACCAAAAGGTAAAGGGACTTGGCAAGGTTATCAGTTACGGTACGCTTTCGCATTGGTTTTGGTATATCGTAGCCGACAAAAATATCAGCGCGCAAAAGGGTGGCAAGCCCAACGCTGCCGTTTGTTATATGCTTGAAGTTGTGCTTGGTTTTAGAAAGAACAATCGTGTTTTTCTTCAACACGGTGTTACGATCAACAAGGGCGACTGGCTTTTTTATCCTAATACCAAAATGCGCTTGTTCATAACGGCGGCTAAGGAAGAACACGACTTCATTTTGCGCGAGTTTGGTTATCCCGAAAAAAACGTAGCGCTCCTTGGTTTTTCGCGCTTTGATGCACTCCACGACACCGAGCGTGACGAAAACTTAATTTTAGTAATGCCCACTTGGCGAAACTGGCTAGGCAGAGCGTCTAGCGAAAACAAAAACCTTGATTTTACCCAAACCGAGTATTTTAAGAAGTGGAACGACTTTCTTTGTGATGATAAACTGGGTGAAATGCTTGAAAAGTACGACAAAAAATTACTGTTCTATCCGCATCGCAATATGCAAAAATTCTTGCAATATTTTAGCGTAAAAAGTGACAGAATAGAAATTGCCGACTGGAAGAAATACGATATTCAAGACGTTCTTAAACGCGCGTCCTTGCTCGTGACGGACTACTCAAGCGTGTTCTTTGATTTTTCGTATATGAGAAAGCCCGTTCTCTTTTATCAGTTTGATGAAAAAGAGTATCGCGAAAAGCAGTACGGCGAAGGATTTTTTGATTACAAGAACACCGTGCTTGGAAAATGGACGGATGAAAAAGAGCAATTATACACTCTTATGGACGAGAGTTTAAGTAACGGAAATCCCTTAATGGAGGGGGACGTGGTACGCAGTTTC
>JAZOUI010000122.1:0-4007 GCA_045658145.1 Pumilibacteraceae bacterium | reverse complement strand
TTGTACGCGTTTTTATTTTACTTGTTTTTTAGGTGGGAAATTCTACAAGCACGAGCATAAACTTCGGCAAGATATTTGATAAATCCCATATCTTTGTACTTATCGTTCTCGTGGCGATCAGGCTTTGAGTGGACGGCAAGTTCAAAGGTAAGCACTCCGTTATAACCTACTCTATTAAGACGATTAACTGCATCCGTCCAGTCTATTATTCCGTCAAACGGAAGAAGGTGCAAGTCATCCGTCCAAAAGATTTTACCGTCCGACCTACTAATTCCCAAATTATCGTTAAGATGAGTACCAATCAATCTGTCACCGTAAAGCGCAAGCATATCCTTGTATGCATTGTAGCATTGCTCATGCCCACTATCCCAACAAAATCCTACCGTTTCCTCGCCATTAAACGCGTCCATAACAAAGGCAAGGAATTCTTCGCCTTCAGCGTTTTCAAAAGCAATTTTTACGTTCTTTTCTTTTGCGATATTTACCGCTTTTTGTAATCTTTGAATTCCTAACTGAGTAGGTTTTTCGCCCGTATAAAATCCGATATAGACGTGCGCTACTACTAGCGGAATATTTTCTTTGGATGCAATATTAATGCACTTAATAATATCGTCAACGTACTTTTCGCCATTCTCGCCCTCTTTCCAAAGTTCTGCTGAAAGTAAAAAAGGAGCGTGGATAGATTGATAAATCATATCGTTTTCGCGCGCAAGAGTTGCGAGCGTGCTTATTTGCTCGTCGCTCTCATATCCCGTAAAAAAGCCGTCAAAACCTGCCTTTTTGAATAAAAGCACTTGTTCTTCTTCGCTATAATCCACTCCGCCAAAAGTACCCAAGCATATCTTTTGCTTATACATTTTCTTCTCCTTCCGACCACAAAAGCACGGGTGTGTTGTTTATCATATCACAAGACGTGAGAACGTACTGCGTTCCGTCAAGCGTCACTTCTCTTTTTGCGCGCACGTTTTTGCCGTGAAGATGCCCGTAAACCACCTTATCAACGTTATACTGGCTAATTAACCTAGTAAAAGGAGTGCTTTCAAACTTGCTATTAAAGGGCGGAAAATGCATCATTACAAAAACTTTATCATTTTCCTTTCTCTGCTTACTCATTTCATCAAGCGAAAGTTTTAAGCGGATAAGTTCACGGTCATAAATTTTTTTGTCATCATCAGCAAAAATGCCGTTTTCGGGCGTTGTCCAACCACGAGAACCGCAAATAAGGCAATCACCTAAGCGCAAGCAATCGTTTTGGACGGCGTACATATTATAGGGAAGAATTGTTCTAAGCGCGCCTATTGAGTGCCACCAGTAATCGTGATTACCACGAATTAGCACTTTTTTGCCCGCAAACGCGCCTAAAAATTCAAGGTCCGCCTTTACGTCATCAAGTTTCATTGCCCAACTCGTGTCGCCTGCTATCAGTACGATATCATCATCACTAACGTTTTCTTGCCAAAAACTCATAATATCGTCCAGATAGTTGTCCCACACTTCGCCAAAAACGTTCATAGGCTTGGGATTGTTTATTGAAAGATGGAAATCACTAATTGCAAAAACTTTCATACTTTGATTATACCACCACTTGATCATTTTTGCAATCGTTTAGCACAAAATGATGAAACTTATAATTATGAAGTAGGAAAAATGGGACGGCCAAACAGCGATCTACACTCTCTATCGCCAAAATCTTCGCAATCGGGGTATTCACAATAGCCGTACGACGGTACTAAAAGTTCCACCACGGCGGTTGCGCGCACTATTTGCAAAACACAAGCACTAGCAATAACGCCTGTTCCACTTGCTACGAAAGTGCCTATGCTCCCTTCTATTACGGTGGACGTTTCAATAGCGTAAGGCACAAGCGATTGATTAGGCAGGGAAAGAACCACGTCGCGATCAATAGTCACTTCGCCCTGTCCCGTCCCCACAGTCCCACTTGCATCCGTAAAAGTTACGGTTACGGGCACTACTATACTCGCTTGAACGCGCGTTTTTCCGTCCAAAAGCGTACTCAAAACAAGATTTTGCACGACGCTTATTCCCATAGACCTAATTTTAGAAAAGGTATATGGTGGAATAAGTGACGGTGAAACGGCTGATAAGGTTACGCTAAACTCAACGTTAGATCGCCGATAAACGCATCCGTCCAAAACGCGTTTTGTTTGGATACACACACGTTCACACAGCCCACATAAAGGATTACCCGTTATTCTCCCTGCTCGTTTATAGTTTTTTGGCATAAAAATTCCTCCCGATATCATTATAATAATATTCGGAAGGAATAAATTTGGTTCTTATTAGGTTGTTTTAATTATTCTTCGATATCGTCCTCGATATCTTCATCCGTTGCAACGGGTGTAGCGAGGATTTTTTCAATGCGCTCAGCAACTTTTTCTCTGCCCGTGCCGTCAATGGCAGTAGCGATAATATTATCCTTGCCCATTTTGAGCGTGGTTGCTATCACTTGCAAACTTTTGTTTACCTGCGCGCGACTTAATTTATCGCATTTTGTAGCGATAACGGTAAAAGGCATACGGTAATAGTACAAATATTCTACCATAAGTATGTCAAGTTTGCTAGGTTCGTGGCGAACGTCCACCAAAACAAAGGTGTGTTTTAGTAGTCTTGAGCGTTGAAGATAGCCTTCAATAAGATTTCCCCATTCTTCCTTCGTTTGCTTGCCTGCTTGCGCATAGCCGTAACCAGGAAGATCGACAAGTCTAAAAAGACCGTTGTTAAAATCAAACACGTTGATAAGGCGTGTTCTACCCGGAGTTGACGAGGTTTTGGCAAGTTTTGAGCGCGAAGAAAACATATTGATAAAAGTAGATTTTCCTACGTTCGACCTACCCACCACGCAAATTTCGGGAATTTCAACGCTTTGGGCGTACTCCACGTATTTGTCGGGTGACGCGAAACTTGTTATGAATTTTGCATCCGTTATTCGCATTTTCTTTTCCTTATTTTACAATAGCAACGTCCAAAACTTCGTCAAGGTCGCTAACAAGTACTATTTCTAGTCCTTCCTTAACTTCCTTGGGAATATCTTTAACGTCTTTTTCGTTTTCTTTGGGGATAATTAACGTTTTTACTCCGCTACGAAGTGCTGCGAGCGATTTTTCTTTGAGCCCACCGATAGCCAAAACGTTGCCAAGCAAAGTGATTTCGCCCGTCATTGCAACGTCGCCACGCACTTTTTTGCCCGTAAACGTGGAATAAATTGCCGTTGAAAGCGTTATACCTGCGCTAGGACCGTCCTTAGGCGTTGCGCCTTCGGGAATATGGATGTGGATATCGTTGCTAGTAAATTTCGTACTCTCGATAGCGTACTTTTCGGCACGCGAACGAACAAGTGAAAGCGCAGTACGTGCAGATTCCTTCATTACGTCGCCCATATTACCCGTAAGAGTAATTTCGCCCTTACCGCCACCAATAAGCGCCATTTCGATATTAAGCGTAGTTCCACCCACTCTAGTCCAAGCAAGTCCTGTAACTCTACCCACGCTATCGCTACGGTTAGTTTCTTCGTCTTTAAACTTGGGTGCGCCAAGATATTCGAGTAAATCGTCCGCATTTACCTTAAACGACGGCTTTTTAAGACCTTTTTTAACGGTTTTTACGGCAAGTTTTCTAATTACGGATGCAATCTCACGTTCAAGATTTCTTACACCACTCTCGCGCGTGTAGTTTACGATAATTTGCATCATAACGTCGTCGGGGATAACAACGCTACCTTCTTTCATACCGTTAGCAAGAATTTGCTTGGGGAGAAGATAACGCTTTGCAATCTGAAGTTTTTCTTCGTAAGTATATCCGCTGAGCTCGATTACTTCCATTCTGTCCAAAAGGGGCGTTGGGATAGTATCAAGCGTATTTGCAGTACATACGAACATTGTCTTTGACAAGTCGTACGGAAGTTCAAGATAATGATCCTTAAACTGATCGTTTTGGTTGGGATCAAGCACTTCGAGCATTGCACTAGCAGGATCACCACGGAAGTCGCT
>JAZOUI010000121.1:0-2814 GCA_045658145.1 Pumilibacteraceae bacterium | reverse complement strand
TCTGGAGCATTTAGTTGTATTAGTTATTTTAGAAAATTTTTGATTAAACCTAAATTTTCTACGTTTATTATGCTCGGAGCATGCACACTCGCTCTCGCATCAGCCATCCTATTACCTGGACTGATTCATTTCATTCAAGGTGCATCAGGTCATTATTTTGAACAAAGTTATAACCTTTGGGGTTTAATGGTTGGTCACACTCATTCTTTTACTACATGGTATGCCTCAAGATCAGGAACAAAGTACGAACCATCCTATACCGGATTTTTGGATGGTGGCATGTCAATATTTGGTCTTATTTCATTGATTTTATTGATTGTTAGTATTTGTTTAATAATCATTTCCTTATTTGCAAAAAATAAAAAATTGGAATTTATTGGTTCAATTCTTTTACTTACAACAGGTCTTCTCATTTTTGCTCTACCTACCATTGGAACAGATATTGTTTCAGCCAGTTTTAGCATTAGAATTGGTAGTTTCAAGCTTTATTACTCTAATTGCAGATTGGGCGTAGGAACTATCGTTTATGGAATTACTTCTATGATAGGTGGGCTAATAGGTGTGTTTAAACAAAAAATTATTTTGCAAGATACTTGATCGTTTAACGATACGAATTACGTAAAACGGCGCATAACGTGGTGCGTCGTTTTTAATTTTTCAGAGTTTTTGGCATTATTCGTTTTTCTCAATAATATACTATTGCGGAGGCGCGTATGGAAATAGTATTATCTTTCGTAATAGGGTTTAGCATAGTGGGATTATTAGCCTTTTTGTTTTCGCTGAAAACTAAGGGCTTTTTCCGAATTCTACTAAACTCGCTTTGCGGAACGCTTGCCCTTCTTCTGCTTTCGCTTTTTAGGGTGGATATAGTTGCGCTTAATCCGCTTAACGCGCTTATCGTGGGAATACTTGGCGCGCCGGGATTTATCGCGCTGTGGATAATAAGCGTTTTTTAGTAATTACGGCATAATATTTCATCAATTCCCCCTTTTATAGATTGACAACGGGGCAAATAAATATTATAATATTTATATCAAATAACGGAGTATTGTTATGGCTAAAGAAAAGGAATTTGTTAAAGAGATTGCGGACATTGAAACCGATTTTGCGCAATGGTACACGGACGTCGTTACCAAAACCGAGCTCGTGGACTACGGTCCTGTTAAGGGCACGATGGTAATTCGTCCTTACGGTTACGCTATCTGGGAAAACATTCAGCACGAGCTTGACCGTCGTTTTAAGGAAACGGGACACCAAAACGCGTATTTCCCGATGTTCATTCCTTACAGCTATCTTCTCAAAGAGGCTGAACACGTTGAAGGTTTTGCGCCCGAAGTTGCACTCGTAACGCACGTTGGCGACGAAGAACTTGCTGAAAAGTTGGTAGTTCGTCCTACTAGCGAGACCATTATTTGCGAAATGTACTCAAAGTGGGTACAGTCCTACCGCGATTTGCCTCTTCTTATCAATCAATGGGCTAACGTAGTTCGTTGGGAAAAGACCACTCGTCCGTTCCTTCGCACGTCCGAATTCTTGTGGCAGGAAGGTCACACTCTTCACTCGTCCGAGGATGAGGCTATGGAAGAAACGCTGAAAATGCTTAACGTGTACGAGGAATTCTCGCGCAACGTTCTTGCAATGCCCGTACTTATCGGTCAAAAGTCCGAAAAGGAAAAGTTCGCAGGTGCAAAGGCTACCTACTCGATGGAAGCTATGATGCAGGACGGCAAGAGCTTGCAGGCAGGCACGACGCACTTCTTCGGCACTAACTTCTCGGCAGCGTTCGACATTAAGTATCTTGACAAGGACGGCACGCACAAGAATCCTTATCAGACTTCTTGGGGTGTTTCTACCCGTCTTATCGGCGCGCTCATTATGGCGCACGGCGATCAGCGTGGTCTTTGCTTACCCCCTTACGTTGCTCCCGTTCAGGCGGTTATTATTCCTATCGCTATGCACAAAGGTGGCGTTTTGGAAAAGGCTACCGAAATTTACAATTCGCTTAAAAACGCAGGCATTCGCGTTAAACTTGACGACAGCGACGCATCACCCGGCTGGAAGTTTAACGAGTACGAGATGAAAGGCGTTCCCGTTCGTCTTGAACTTGGTCCTCGTGATATTGAAAACGGCGTAGTTACTTACACCCGTCGTGATAAACTTGGCGAGAAGTTCACTCTTCCCATTGCTACCCTTGCTGAAGAACTTCCCAAACTTTTTAAGGATGTTCACGACAATATGTACGCTAAGGCTAAAGCTTTCCTCGACAGCCATATCAAAACCGTTCAAAACACGGCTGAACTTAAGGAGGCTGTTGACACGGGTAATTTTGCACTCGGTATGTGGTGCGGTTGCCGTGAGTGCGAAGACAAGCTAAAAGCAGAAATGCAAGTTACTACTCGTAATATGCCTTTTGACCAAACGCCTGTTGGTGACCGTTGTGTTATTTGTGGCAAGCCCGCAAAGAAAAAGATTTACTTCGGTCGCGCATACTAATTAGTTTTTTAAGCCGTATTTTTACCTTGTGTAAAGCTACGGCTTTTATTTGTAAAAATGGCTCATTTTTCAAAAACAAACACATACGTACCCCGTTATTTTGAAATATTTTACTAAGGAGATTATTATGAACATAGCACTTATTGCTCACGACAAAAAGAAAAATAAGATGATTGACCTTGCAATTAAATACAAGGAAGTACTTAAAAAACATAACCTATTTGCAACTGGAACTACGGGTACTCTCATTATGGGCGAAACGGGACTTAACATTAACCGTATGAAAAGTGGTCCGCTGGGTGGCGACCAACAAATCGGCGC
>JAZOUI010000120.1:0-5947 GCA_045658145.1 Pumilibacteraceae bacterium | reverse complement strand
GTCGCTACTTCGCGACCACGTATCCCCTATTTTTAGACAATACGGGCTTACTTGCTCGATCGAGCCACTATCCGAGTGCGCAGTAGTAACCACGCTAAGCGACGGAAAAAAACTTGCTAAAATGGCGAACTGCGATAATATCGGAGTGCTTGTCGACTACTACCACTTTATTAAAAACGAAGAGGACTGGAAAGAACTTGACGAGTGTGAAAATCTTTTTCACGTTCATATTGCGTCCTTTACTACGGGAAGAAAGTATCCCCGTATTAGTGACAGCGACGACTATATTGCGTTTGTTAAAAAATTGCGCTTGATCGGATATGACGGCTATATTTCAGTAGAAGGTAATTTTCATAGTGACGGTACGCCTGAAAGTGAACAAATTATCACTACGGCAAACGTATTAAAAAGCGTAATTAACGCTTAAAAAAATAACGATAAATAATAAAAAACGGACTACCACGTGGTAGCCCGTTTTTCGTTTTAGTTTTTACTTGAATTTTATAGTAAATTTACCGCTTGCTTTTTTGGGCGTGAAATACTTGGGATTGAGTGCCGGACCGCAGGAGTTAGAGCCGATACCCGACATATAGTAATCAAGACAAAGGTGAGTGTACTTTCTCTCGGGTAACTGCCAGTTATGATTACATTTTTCATACTCCTTTACCGAGTGAGGAAGGGCGGAGAATGAGAAATCTCCCTCCACGCATATCGTCGTTTCGCCGTTAGTAAGGTTAAGGTACTGCGTGCCGTAGTGCGAGCCGTTTTCTTGCGGACGCACATAACTAACCTCTAAATCAGTTACGGTGTCTTCGTAATAATCCTTAATGGATGCAAGGCGCTTGTCAATATAACTTTCGTACGGACCGTAGCCAAAGTAGGAAACGTGTTCAAAGGATTTATCAAGCATTGTCATAAGTCCTATTCTTGGCAAGAATGTATAAAGGGGAGAACGTGAAGTAACGATATTGCTATTGGGAGCGTCACATACGTATTTTTCACACTCGTAGTCAAGAGCAACGGTTACAGCGTCTTTTGTGAAAGTATAACAAAGTGTATAGTAAACAGCAGGAATATAATGAACGGGCGCAATATAGCCCTTGAAAGTGACTAAATTATCTTTGATTTCATATTCTCTTACTTCACTAAACGTCTCGTTAAGTCGCGCGTCGTACCACTTCTTTTTGATATACATATCATTGTCGATAGGTGCGCGCCAAATATTTAATGCGAGCGGAGATTTCAAAATGGATGTACACGTACCGTCTTGATTTAATTTTACGAGCGAATTTATCGCGCCGTTTGCCTTGTCGAGATAGTAGATTTTTTTGTCGTCGGTGACGGTGATATAGCGGTTAGCGTCTTGGATAAAAACGTCGCATTTTTCCGTTATCACTTCTCTTTTGCTCTCTTTCGTAAAGCCTGCGCGCGCAATCTCGTGACCAGTACAAAGCGAATGAGCGTCCGCTTTAAGCGTCACGCTTGCTATAATTACCTGAGCGCTCGTTACGGGCAAGGAAATTTCTGATTGAGGTGCAAGGTCGATATCAAAAGTTTCTTGCTTTTCCACTACCCCGTCGTTTTTGTAAGTTATGGTAAGTAAAGCGGTGATATTTTCAAAATAAAGTTTTGAGCGAAGAGTAAGCACATTGTTTTTAAGAGCAAAGGAAAGGGGCTCGTAAGCCTTTTTCATTTCCATTGACTTTTGGGTAAGACGGCGATCAGCAGTAATAATTCCGTCCATACAGAAGTTGCCGTCGTGCAACGTCTCGCCGTAATCTCCGCCGTAAAGCTGATGATCCTTTTCGAGTATTACGCCGTGGTCAGCCCACTCCCAAACGTAAGCGCCGATAAAGCGGATATTGCCGTCGATCTCATCCCAGTAGTCCTTGAAGTCGCCCGGGCTGTTGCCCATAGCGTGACAGTATTCGCAAAGAATAAGCGGACGAGTTTCGCGCGGGTCGGAAAGCGTTTCTTTAATCCACTCAATCGTGGGATACATATTGCTTACGACGTCCACTTTTGTGTTGTAATAGTCGTCGCCGTTGTTTATTTCTTTACTTACGTAGCGAGCGTGCTCGTAGTGAATGGGACGGGACGTATCATACGATTTTATCCATTCACTTGCCTTTGCATAGTTTACGCCGTAGCCAGCCTCGTTGCCCAAACTCCAAAAATTAATGCAAGGACGGTTTTTGTTTAGAATAACGTTGAACTTTTGTCTGTCCACGATTTCGTCCAAAAATTGAGGATCATCGCCAAGGCGCTCGTAGTTATTGCCGTAGCCAGCATAATAAGGCACGTTCGTAGCGACGCCGTGACATTCAACGTCGCTTTCGCTCATAACGTAAAAGCCATATTTGTCACAAAGTTGATAAAACTCGGGCATATTTGGGTAATGTGAAGTACGAATCGCGTTGACGTTGAGTTGTTTCATAAGGTTAAGGTCGCGCTCGATATCCTCAACCGTGACAGTCGCGCCCGTGTAAACGTTGCCGTCGTGACGGTTTACGCCACGGATTTTAATGGGCTTGCCGTTAAACAGGTAAACGCCGTCTACGATTTCGCTCGTCCTTACTCCCACCTTCTCGCCGATATATTCGCCCTTGCTTTCGATAATCATATCGTAAAGATAGGGGTTTTCCGCGCTCCAAAGTTGAACGTTTTCAATTTTAAATTCTATTCTTTCGCCCTCTTTAACTTCTTTACTTTCTCCGCAAAGTGTAATGGTAGCACGCTCGCCTTTTTCAAGTGTAAAACCAACCGTGCCGTCAAGCGCAGTGTCTACACGGTAATCAGTAATATGACCTTCGGGGCGTGAAAGTATATAAACGTCACGGAAAATACCCGTGTAGCGCAGTTTATCTTGGTCTTCTAGGTACGAGCCTTTGTTCCATTTAAGCACGATTACGTCCAAGCGGTTTCCGTACTCGCGAACAAAATCGGTGATATCAAATTCACTCAGTCGGTGCGCAACGTGAGAATAGCCCACGAACTTTCCGTTAAGATAAACGTAAAAACAACTATCTACTCCCTCAAAGCAAAGGTATTTGCGCCCTTCCATTTTGTTTTCAAGGTCAAACCCTTTTACATAGTTATACGTCGGGTTTACGTTAGGAACAAAAGGTGGATTGTCGGGGAAAGGATAATTTATGTTGGTGTACTGCATCTGATCGTAGCCAGATATCTGCAAGCACGAAGGCACGTTTACCGTGTCAACGTACGACCAGATATGATAAAAATCGTCGGGTACGTCCATAGGCGTTTCGTATTCCTGCACACTCCATTCGCCGTTAAGGTCGATATAACTTTCACTCTCACGACGGGGAGAAAAAACCTTGTCTTTGTCCGTAAATGGAATATAGTAAGCGCGTGGATTGAGCACGTTTACGTCTTCGCTTTTTTGGTAGTATTTTTCCATAGCTGTCTCCTTATAAGATGATAACGTAGTCGTATAAAGGGGAATATCCCACTAAAAATCTTTCATTCTTAAAAATGATGGGACGGTTGTTGGGGTAATATACGCGTAACGAATCCATCGTTTTTTCCTCGTCGTTCACGGTAAATTTTACGCGCATACAAGCAAAGCCGAAAGACGAGCTAACGAATTCAACGAAGGTACCCTCGTAAGCCTTACAAACCTTTGCAAGGCGGTGATATTTAATCAATAGCGGCACGTGTATAGCGATATGAATTGCGCAGATTATATTTATAAGAATACCAAAAAACAAATGAGATTTGTCAAACACAATAATCCAAATTACGCCAAAAATAAAACCTAATATGCAAAAGATTAAACGAATGAATATAGTCCATTTGGTTGCTCTCATAATTTTCTCCTATCTTAAAAACAGTTTTTTTTCATTATACAACGGAATAAGTAAAAAGTAAAGAAAAAAGGACTTGGAAATAAAACCAAATCCTTTTTAGTGTTTTTTATTATTCCGTTCTAAGTGCAACAACGGGGTCTTTCTGTGCTGCGGCACGTGCAGGGAACACGCCCGAAATGAGAGTAAGACCTACGCTAAGAGCAATCATAAGTAACGCTTGGGTAAAGGGAAGTTGCGCGAGTGACGGGATACCTGTTAAGGGGAACAAAATCGCATTGACGATTGCAGACACGCCGTAAGTTACGCCCACGCCGATTGCGCCTGCAAGCGCACCGATAATTGCCGTTTCTGCCGTGAAAAGACGGGAAACGTCTTTCTTTCTTCCGCCCAGCGAACGAATAACGCCGATTTCCTTTATACGTTCAACAACGGATACGTAGGTTATAATTCCTATCATAACGGTAGAAACGACTAAGGACACGGACGTGAACGCGATAAGCGCATACGAAACAACGTCAATCATAGTGTTGATAAGGTGGATAATGAGTGCAAGCGTATCCGTGTATTTAACGTCTTGGCGCTGGTCGGCAGTAAGCGTAACGCCACCTACTACTAAATCTTCGCCACTGTTCCATTTATCAAGGTAGTTAGTTACTAAATCTTTGCTTTCAAAACTGATGGGGAAAATGCTAACCGAGTTCGCAACGTTATTTCCGCCAAGCGAACGAACGACGCTATTTTGGATATCTTTTGCGGAAATGGAGTTTTGACCGCCCATCATCATAGAGAGCATGGACGAACTTCCACCCAAAGAAACGTATTGAAGGGACGTATTAGTTTGACCTTCGTGGTCGTTGTAGGAAAGACGGTAAGTTACTACGCCTACGCTAGCGATTTGTTCGGGAGTAACGAGCGAAGAAGTATCAAGCGTTTCGTAATAATCAATGATGCTTTCGCTTTCCGCGCCGTTAACGGACAAAATGTGATCGGTCAATTCTTGAGTATAATAAATTCCCGAAGAAAGCGAACCGAACATTACGCTTTCGTGTGGCTTTAAGATACCAACGACTTTGAGTTTAACTTCGTTGTCGGAGTTATCTTTCCACTCGGGTTTTGCCGTGTAATTGTAGGTATACGGCATCATAGGAATATTTGTTTTTGCAAAAACTTGCGAGTTGGGATACCAGTAAAATTCTTTGCCGAGCAACTCTTCGTAACCGAAATATTGCTTGTAAAGGTCGGGATTAAAGTATTGATAATCGGTAAGTTCGCCCTTCTCAATTTTCAAGTCCTCGTCCGCTTTGTAAACAAGGTTAGTGAATTCGTCCTGCGTATAATAGCCAAGGCGAGCAAGAAGAAGGTCGGACATTTGGTCTTCTTTGTTGATAACAAGCATAACTTCGTCTTTTGCCGTTGCAATTTTGCCGTAAACGGTGTATTGCGACGCGAGATAGTCGGCGTTGTTAGGCGCTTGTTTCATATTGGGGATAAACATACTTACGTATTGCGCGTAGTCGGCAAAGGACGACTGTTTCAAAATTTCAGTATAAAGCGACGTAAGTGCCGTTATGGAAATTTCCGTTTTGTCCGTTTTGCCTGATTCTTGAAGTTGCGTGTAAACGTTGTTGTGAACGTCAATGCCGTAACCGAGCGTCATAGCCGAGTAATACTCGCTAGGCATATCCTTAACGTAATTAATGTAGTTAGCGTTAAGGTCGTTCTTTATCAAAAGGCTATCCGCTTTGTCGCCCATCTTAATAAAATATTCCACCATCGAGTCAACGGAAACTTTGTTGGGCTGTTTAACAATTTCTTGCTTTTGGCTAGTGTTCATCATACCAGTCAGCGCATCAAGGTCATAAGTCGATTCGGTAATTTCAACGGGGTTACCAGATAGCATATCGTCTTGCATACTAGCAACGTACGCTTTGATTCCTGCCGAGAAAGCAAGCACGAGCGCAATACCGATTATACCGATTGATCCTGCAATGCCTACCATTATCGTACGTTTCTTTTTGGAGATAAGGTTTCTTGCGCTAAGACGGAAAGAAGTGAACAAACTCATCTTCGCTTTTTCTTTCTTTTTGCTAGTCGTTTTATCTTTTTGCGCAGGTACG
>JAZOUI010000119.1:0-1612 GCA_045658145.1 Pumilibacteraceae bacterium | reverse complement strand
CGAAGAACCCGTTGTTCGCAAGAGTGTTATGTCGGCTAAAAAATCCGAGAATTTAATTTGCGAAAAATTCGTTGAAACTGTTGAAGATGAAGACGGAGCATTGAAGGATATTAAGTTTAAGAATACGGATACTTTTAACTTTGGTTTTGATATAGTTGACGGTATTGCGGAAAAATATCCTGATAAACTTGCAATGCTACACTTAGATAAAAATAAGTTTGAACGTAGGTTCTCTTTTAAGGATATAAAGAGAGCATCAAACCAAGTTGCTAACTACTTTACCTCGCTTGGTATTAAGCGTGGTGATAAGGTAATGCTCGTATTAAAGCGTCATTATCAATTCTGGTTCTGTATGGTGGCCCTTCACAAAATTGGTGCGGTTGCTATTCCTGCAACAAACCAACTTAAAGAACACGACTTTGAGTATAGATATAATTCGGCTGGCGTAAAGGCGATTGTTTGTACGGCTGACGGGGATACTTATACTTATGCTGAAAGCGCATCTAAAAAATGCTCACAAGTAGAGACGCTTATCATGGTTGGAGGTGCAAAAGACGGATGGAGAGATTTTGACAAGGAATACGGATTATTTTCTGGGAAGTTTGAACGTCCTGAAAATTGTTCTTGTGGCGACGAATCTGCACTTATGTTCTTTACTTCGGGAACTACTGGAAATCCAAAAATGGCGTCGCATAAGCACACTTATGCGTTAGGACATTACGTAACGGCAAAATACTGGCATTGTTGTGAAAGAGATGGTTTGCATTTAACCATTTCTGATACAGGTTGGGGTAAATCTTTGTGGGGAAAACTTTACGGTCAATGGCTTTGTGAAGGCGCTGTTTTCGTTTATGATTTTGATAAATTTGATGAAAACGATTTACTTCCTATGTTCGCAAAATATAATATTACCACTTTCTGCGCTCCACCAACAATGCTTAGAATGTTAATTCGTGGCGACCTTTCTAAATACGACTTAACTTCTATCCACCATATGACGACGGCTGGCGAAGCGTTAAATCCGGAAGTATTCAACAAGTTTAAAGAAGCAACAGGCTTAGAAATCATGGAAGGTTTCGGTCAAACGGAAACGACGCTCGTTATAGCAAACCTTTATGGTACGACGCCTAAAATCGGTGCTATGGGTAAAGCAAATCCTCAATACGACGTGGACGTTGTTGATAGCGACGGAAATAGCGTGCCTGCTGGTGAAGTTGGTGAAATAGTAATTCACACCGACAAGCAAGTTCCTTGTGGATTATTTAGAGAATATTATCGTGATACTGAAAAAACTACTGACGCTTGGCACGACGGACTTTATCATACGGGCGATACTGCTTGGCGTGATGAAGACGGATATTTTTGGTACGTGGGGCGTGTTGACGACGTTATCAAATCTTCTGGATATCGTATCGGGCCTTTTGAAATCGAGAGCGTAATAATGGAATTACCTTACGTTTTAGAATGTGGTGTTTCTGCTGTTCCAGACGAAGTTCGTGGGCAAGTGGTTAAAGCAAGTATCGTTCTAACCAAAGGCACAGCTCCAACAGAAGAATTGAAAAAAGAAATACAAAAATACGTTAAGGACCATACCGCTCCATATAAATATCCA
>JAZOUI010000118.1:0-4877 GCA_045658145.1 Pumilibacteraceae bacterium | reverse complement strand
AAATTTCGTACGTCAAATCACCCGGTTTTTTAACGGCTATACCATCAGCAATGGTAGACACGGACGAAAGTTCTTCAAGTCGTCCATTTTTAATTGAGTTAGCCATAGACGGTGCGCCAGACGCCTGCACGCCGTACACCTTTACCCTAGGATTAACAGTCTTAATCGTATAGGCAATACCCGAAATAAGTCCACCGCCACCGATAGGTACAATTACGGCATCTAGGTCGGGAATTTGTTCCACAAGTTCAAGCGCAATCGTGCCTTGACCTGCGATAACGTCTTCGTCGTTAAAAGGATGAATAAACGTATAGCCCTTTTCATCACGAAGTTTAAGCGCGTGAGCATAAGCATCGTCGTAAACGCCCTCAACAAGGCAAACTTCCGCGCCGTAACTTTTAGTTGCCTCCACTTTGGAAATAGGTGCGCCGTCGGGCAAACAGATTACCGACTTTATGCCGTTCTTTTGTGCGGCAAGCGCAACGCCTTGCGCGTGATTTCCTGCTGAGCAAGCAACTACGCCCCTAGCCTTTTCTTCCTCGCTAAGTTTCGTCATTTTATAGTACGCGCCACGCACTTTGAACGAGCCCGTTATTTGCAAATTTTCCGTTTTTAAATACAAATCCACGCCTGGATTTAGTTTAGACGCATAGATAACGTCCGTTTTTCTGATTACGTTTTTTAGAGCATTACTCGCTCTGTAAACGTTGTCGATAGTTAACATCTTATCCTCCGAGTTATAATAAACTGTCAATGAATTGTTCAGCGCATCTTGCCGAGCGATTTCCCTTTTTAAGCGCAAACGCCTCCGCTTTAATATCAAGTTCGCTTTCACTCATTTCAATTTTATTCTTTTGTGCAAGCGCGTGCACAATATCAAGATATAATTTTTTGTTGGGTTTTTGGAAAAGTACGGTTAAACCAAAGCGCTCAGAAAGCGATATCGTTTCTTGTAACGTATCGTTTACGTGTACGTCGTCGCCCGTTCTATCCCCAAAACTTTCCTTAACGATATGGCGACGGTTACTTGTCGCATAAATCACAGCATTAGGCGCTTTTGCACTAGCCGAGCCTTCAAGCGCGGCTTTTAGCATACTGAAATTATCATCGTTTTGATTAAAGGAAAGGTCGTCGATAAAGATAATAAATTTAAGCGGATTACCACTAATCTTGCCCATTACAAAAGGAAGATAATGGAGTTGATCTTTTCTAAGTTCAATCAAACGTATGCCCTTATCGAAAAACGCATTAGCAACCGCTTTTACCGTGCTAGACTTACCCGTGCCTGCATCACCGCATAAAAGTACGTTAGCGGCAGGTCTACCGTCAATAAACGCCTGCGTGTTGCTAACCACTTTGCCCCTTTCTTCTTCGTAGCCGATAAAGGAATCCATTGCGATTTTGTCCACGCTAACTATAGGCTCGATACGGCTATCGTCAGATAGACGGAACATAGGATAAGACGTAAATATTCCATATCCATACTTACTAATTTCGTCAAGTCTATCACCGTAAGTACTAATAAAATTACGTTTTTCGCTATTAAAAGTGGGCAAAATTTTCCAACTTACTTTCATATCACGAGCAAAATCAATATTCGTAAGCATCGCAATTTCCCCAAACAAACAAAGTTCGTTATACGCGCTATGATACAAAGTCAAAGGTATGCTTTGTCCTTTTGCATACGTTTTTATATAAGCGTTCTCGTCTTCAAAAACTACCTTTTCAACGAAGTCGGTAAGCGAACAATCTTGCTCGTAAACGCTATGCACCATTTCCGCGTAAGCGTTCAACTTTTCCTCTGTCGTTTTAGACTTAAAATAGTCTAAAAGATGCGTAAAAGGTGCTTGCGTTAAAACGCCACGAAACACGCTAACGAGACATAATTTCGTATATAAATTTTTGAACTTTTCAGTCATTTTATTTATTTATTGCCTCTATAATTTTATCAGTTATTTCCGTCGTGGAAAGCGCAGGCGCGCCGTGTGCAAGGTCAGCCGTACGGTAACCCTTTTCAAGCACTTCGTCCACAGCATTTACAATCATATCGGATGCCTGAACTTCGCCAAAAGAATAAAGCATCATCATTGCGCCCGAAAGAATGGTTGCAATAGGATTTGCTTTGTTTTGACCTGCAATATCAGGCGCAGAACCGTGAATAGGCTCGTAAAGTCCACGAGTGTTATCAGAGAGCGACGCGGACGGGAGCATTCCTATCGAGCCCGTAATTTGCGACGCCTCGACAGAAAGAATATCGCCGAACATATTGCTCGTAACAATTACGTCAAACTGCGACGGATTACGAACAAGTTGCATTGCCGCGTTATCCACAAGCATATCCATAACTTCAACGTCGGGATATTCGCTTGCGATTTCGTGAACGATTTTTCGCCAAAGTCTAGACGTTTCCAAAACGTTAGCCTTGTCAATGCTGGTAAGTTTTTTATTTCTCTTTCTAGCCGTCTCAAAAGCAACTCGTGCAATTCTTTCAATTTCCATACGGCTATAACTTTCGGTATCATACGCCTCTTCGCCGTACTTACCATCCCTATAACCACGTTCGCCAAAATAAATTCCACCCGTAAGTTCGCGCACGATCATAATGTCAAAGCCGTTTGCTACAATATCTTCGCGAAGGGGGCACTCACCTTTAAGAGCAGGATAAAGTTTTGCAGGGCGAAGGTTGGTAAAAAGTCCCATTGCCGAGCGAATTCCAAGTAGCGCCTTTTCGGGACGAATATTACCGGGAAGCGTATCCCACTTCGGTCCACCTACTGCGCCCAAAAGCACGCTATCAGACGCCAAACATCCTTCTACCGTCTCATCAGGAAGGGGTTTGCCCGTCTCATCAATCGCTATTCCGCCTATAAGATAGGGGGTAAAGTTAAAATTAATATCCAGTTTTTTGCCAACGGTTTGGAGAACGCGCACGGCGCTGTCCACGATTTCAGGACCAATACCGTCGCCTTTAAGTAACGCTATATTGTAAGTTTTCATTGTATATCCCCTTTTTTGATGGATTCAACAAGTCCACCGTTTTGAATAATGGTTTGAATAAATGCAGGGAAAGGTTGCGTTTCGTACTTCTCGCCCGTTGTTTCGTCGTAAATTACGCCGTTGTCAAGGTCGGCAGTAACAACGTGACCATTTTCGATCGCGTCAGCAGCCTCTTCGCACTCAACGATTGCAAGACCGATATTGATAGAGTTACGGTAGAAAATACGCGCGAAACTTTTTGCAATAACGAGCGAAATTCCACTCTCTTTAATAGCAATGGGAGCGTGTTCACGCGACGAGCCACAACCAAAGTTGTAGCCTGCTATCATAATGTCGCCCTTTTGCACCTTTTTAACAAAGTCCTTATCAATATCTTCCATACAATGCGATGCAAGTTCTTTTTTATCAATGGTGTTAAGATATCTCGCCGGGATTATTACGTCGGTATCAACGTTATCACCGTACTTAATTGTATTTCCTGTAAATTTCATATTCCATCTCCTTAACCACAAATGTCACTTGGGTCTGCAATCTTACCTGCTATCGCACTAGCCGCGGCAACAGCGGGAGATGCAAGATAAACTTCACTCTTTACGTCGCCCATACGTCCTACAAAGTTACGGTTAGTGGTTGCAACTGCTCTTTCGCCTGCCGCCAAAATTCCCATATATCCGCCCAAACACGGTCCACAAGTAGGCGTAGAAACTACGCAACCCGATTCGATAAAGATTTTAAGCAAGCCGTTTTCCATTGCTTTAAGGTAAATGTCTTGAGTAGCAGGAATAATGATAGCGCGCACACGTTTAGCCACCTTTCTGCCCTTTAAAATACTTGCCGCCTCTTCTAAATCCTTGTAGTGACCGTTAGTACAACTGCCGATTACTACTTGGTCAATCGCAACGTCGCCTATCTCATCAAAAGTTTTAGTATTTTCAGGAAGATGCGGGAAAGCGACGGTTGACTTAATGGTAGAAAGGTCGATTTCATAAGTTTGGTCGTATTCAGCGTCTTCATCCGCTTTGTAAACGGTAAAAGGACGGTCGCTACGCTCCTTAATATACTGCTCGGTTTGCTCGTCCACTTCAAAAATGCCGTTCTTTGCGCCTGCCTCAATCGCCATATTTGCGATAGTAAGTCGGTCGTACACGGTGAGTTCTTTTACTCCTTCGCCCGTGAATTCCATAGACTTATAAAGCGCGCCATCCACACCTATTTTACCGATAATATGTAAAATTACGTCCTTACCCGAAACGTATTTGTTGAGTTTACCTTTTAGCACAAACTTGATAGCAGAAGGAACTTTGAACCACGCTTTGCCCGTAGCCATACCACACGCCATATCCGTCGAGCCTACGCCCGTAGAAAACGCGCCTATTGCACCGTAAGTACAAGTATGTGAGTCAGCGCCGATAACTACGTCCCCAGGAACAACAAGTCCTTTTTCGGGAAGTAGCGCGTGCTCAATACCCATTCTGCCTACGTCGTAAAAGTGCGTTACTTCGTGCTTGTCACAAAAGTCACGGCACATCTTACATTGCACGGCGGCCTTAATATCTTTGTTAGGTGCAAAATGGTCCATAACCATCGTGACCTTTTCTTTGTCGTAAACTTCCGTCTTTCCTATGCGTTCAAATTCACGTATTGCAACGGGAGAAGTAATGTCGTTCCCGAGCACTCTATCAACGTTTACTAAAATAAGTTGACCTGCTTTTACGCTACTAAGTCCAGCGTGAAAAGCAAGTATTTTTTGTGTCATTGTCATTGCCATAAAAGGTAACTGCTCCATATTTTTATTTAAATCAAAGGGTACGTACCCCTACGTTTGTATTTTTACTTATTTATAATTGCGCCCTTGTCAGCAGAACTTACCATTGCCGAAT
>JAZOUI010000117.1:0-3166 GCA_045658145.1 Pumilibacteraceae bacterium | reverse complement strand
ATGAAGATAAGGATAAGAGCGTACAAAATATTTTCGGGATTTTGCAAAACGATTGCGCCCATAATTACGATTAACGCATCAATTACTGCAACGTGAGTAGCAATGCTACCGTACGGAACAACGTGGTGAGTAAGTCTGCCCAGAAGTTCCGTGCCACCGCTACTGGTCTCGTATTTTATGAAAAGTCCGATGCTTACGCCCTGGAGTATTCCACCGTAGCCTGCTGAAAGCAAAGCGTTTTCGGTTATGGCGACTGTAAAAAAGGACAAAATCTCAGTTGCTAAGCCGAGTGTAGCCGTGGTAATGAAACAGCGCAAAATGAATTTCCATCCCATCAACTTAAAACCGAAAATCAAAATAGGGATGTTAATAATAACGATAAATAGACCGGCAGGAAGAGTGGTTACTATTTCAATAAGTGATGCAGCGCCACTTACGCCACCGCCTACAATTTTGTTGGGAATAAGAAACATTTGCAAACTTAGCGCATATAAGAAACATGCGACTATCATAAAAAAGTAACGCCGAGTTTCTTTAATGATTAGTGCTTTTTTTTCTTTGGTCATACTTCACCTCACAGCACATAGATTATACTATTATTGTTTATAAAAATCAATCAAAATGCATACCTTTTAGTAAGTTGACACAAACGATTTTTGAAAATATCAGTTGTAAAAAACGAATATTGAGAGAATAAATTTATTTTTTCACATAAAAAACGTAAAATTTATTATATTTTCGTATAAATTTCACAAAAACTCTTGCAAAATTATTAACTATATGGTATAATCACAACATAGGTATTTTCAAGTAATGATGATTTTAGGCGACAATACCGGCGACGTTCCCCCTCGAAGTTGCACGGTTAATATTATCAGTAAAAAGATTGCTTAAACAAGCGGCGTTTTTTGCGCTGCATTTTTTCGTTATACGAAATCCTAAAAAAACATAAATTCAAGGAGTTTATTTTCTAAATTATGGACGGTGGGCAAATAGGTCTATTACTTGCAATCGTAGTTTTAATCGTATTTTCGGGATTTTTCTCGGCGTCGGAGATGGCGTACACTTCTGTAAACAAAATCCGATTGCTCAATATGGAGCAAAACGGTAATAAGCGTGCAGGCAAAGTTTTACGCGAGACGGAAAATTTCGACAAACTTTTATCTACCATTTTGGTGGGCAACAATATCGTTAACATTACGGCGTCTTCGCTTGCAACGTTGCTTTTTACTTCGCTTATTCTTAACGCGAGTTTGGCTGCAACCGTATCGACTATCGTACTTACTGTAGTCGTGCTTATTTTTGGTGAAATCACGCCCAAACTTTTTGCAAAAGAAAAGCCCGAAGCGTGCGCAATGGCTTTTTATCCGTTGCTTAAACTCTTTATGTACGTGCTTTTACCTATCAACTTTATTTTCAGCGGTTGGAAGTGGCTACTTAGAAAGATGTTTAAGTTCGAAAAGACTTCGTCCGTTACCGAAGACGAACTTCTTACTATCGTGGAAACGGCTGAAAACGAAGGCGAAATCGCTGAGCACGAATCGCAACTTATTCGTTCGGCAATCGAGTTCGAAGATTTGGACGTAAAGGACGTTATGATTCCCCGTGTAAACGTTATTGCGGTGGAAGAAAATTCCGAAATGGAACATATTTACGATACTTTCGTTAAAAACGGATTTTCGCGTATGCCCGTTTATAGCGAGACGATTGACGCTATCGTGGGCGTTATTCACGAAAAAGACTTCTATGCGCTACTTCACGACGGTGGCAAGTCGGTTAAATCCATTATTCAGCCCTCCGTGTGCGTATCGTCGTCAATGAAAATTTCCACGGTACTCCGTATGCTCCAAAAGGCGAAAATTCATATGGCAATCGTTGTTGACGAGTTTGGTGGAACGGAAGGTATTGTAACGCTCGAAGATATTTTGGAAGAACTCGTTGGTGAAATTTATGACGAGCACGACGAGATAGAAATTCTTTTCCGTCCTATAGACGACAAGAACTTTATCGTATCGGGTGACGAGAACGTAGAAGAGATGTTTGAAAAACTTTCGCTCAATATTCCCGAAGATATTTCGGCTACCACCGTTAGTGGTTTTGTGATTGAACTTATGGATAAAATTCCCGTTGTTGGCGAAGTTTTAGCACTTGAAAAACTTCAAATAGAAGTGACTAAAGCAAATACGAAACACGTTCAAGAAGTTAAGGTTACGCTAGTGGACGAAGAAGTAGAAGAAGAACAGTAAAATATGAAACGGTGTACTACGTAGTATGCCGTTTTTGCTTGACAAAAGAAAAATGGAGTGCTATTATTTGCTTATGAAAAGACTTGTTGATTTACATACTCACACTAAATATTCGCAAGACTCGAAGAACGAGCCTGAAGATAGTTGCAAAAGAGCAATTGAACTGGGATTAAAAGGCGTCGCTTTTACAGACCATAGCAATATGCTGTGGGCAGACAGAAAAGATCAGGCAGAAGATATTTTTGCTTGCTATGATGAAGTGGTAAAATTGCGTGATAAATATCCTGCGCTTGAAATTTTGACGGGCGTTGAATTAGGTGAAGGAATACGTAACGCGGGCGAAGTGAAAAGATTAATGTCTGGTAGAGAATATGACGTTGTCATTTGTTCCGTTCATCATACGTTGTTTGGACCTAATAAAATTCCGTATAGCGAGATTGATTTTTCCGTTTGTACGGATGAATTTTTGCTTGACTATATGCTTGATTATTTGGATGAAGTAAAACAGACCGTTGAGAAAATCGACGGGGACGTTATAGCGCATTTGACTTGTCCTCTCCGTTATATAGAAGGAAAATATCACAGAATTGTGGACGAGAGCAAGTTGTATGATAGCGTAAAAGAAATACTTGCGCTCATTATAAAAAACGACAAGGCTTTGGAGATAAATACTTCGGGACTTGGTAGTTATTACGGCAAATTTTTACCGGGCGAGTGGGTGGTTCAACTTTACTACGATCTTGGTGGAAGAAAAGTTACGCTTGGCTCGGATGCGCACGTTGCGAAAAACGTAGGTAACTGTTTTGACCAAGCGATTGAAATGCTTAAAAGAATAGGGTTTGACAGGGTTTATTATTACAAACGCCGTCAGCCTATATCAATAGAAATTTAAGGAGTTATAATTATGAAAGCAGCAGTGT
>JAZOUI010000116.1:0-1896 GCA_045658145.1 Pumilibacteraceae bacterium | reverse complement strand
CCCGATCTAAATACGAGTATAGGCGCGTTTATACCGCTTATCGTTGTAAACTGTATCATTTTGGGTAGAGCAGAGGCGTTCGCAAGCAAAAATAACGTGCTTATGAGTGCGCTTGACGGCGTGTCTATGGGACTGGGATTTACGCTCGCAATCGGTCTTATGGGCGCAATTCGTCAGGGACTTGGTGCAATCGGTCTTACGCTTTTCCAAAAGACGGCAGGTGGATTTATCGTGTTCGGACTTCTTATGGCGCTTTTTAACTTTGTGTTCTATAAGATAAACGCGCGTAAAACAAAGGCGTTGTTCGAAAAGGGAGGTAACTGATAATGGATTTTACTTCTATTCTTTCATTAGTAATAGCAGGGCTTATTACTAACAATATCGTCCTTGTTCGTTCAATCGGTATATGTCCTTTCCTTGGTGTAAGTAAAAAACTTGATTCTAGCGTTGGTATGGGCGCAGCGGTAACTTTCGTACTTGTGCTTTCGTCCGTAGTGTGTTATTTATTGTATCACTTCGTACTTGTACCGCTTGAATACGAGTATTTGCAAACGATAGTATTTATTCTTATCATTGCAGTACTTGTTCAACTTCTTGATATAGTGCTAAAACGTATTTCGCCATCGCTTTACAATTCGCTTGGCGTGTATCTTGCCCTTATTACGACTAACTGTGCCGTGCTTGGTACGGCAAACGACGTTATCGCAAACGGCTATAACCTTCTTGAAACGGTAATTCAGTCCGTTTCCGTAGGTCTTGGCTTTACGCTAGCACTCGTTTTAATGGCAGGTATTCGTGAAAAAATGGAACTTTCTAAAATTCCCAAACCTTTCCAAGGACTTCCTATTGCTCTTATTACCGCAGGTATTATGGCAATAGCGTTTGCAGGCTTGGGTGGAATGACGTTTTAAGGAGATACTAATATGATTTTTTGTGAAACAACTCCTTTTTCGCAGTATATTTTGCCTGCGCTAATCATAGCAGGAATTGCAGGGATTTTGGCATTTTGCTTGGCGTTTCTTGGCAATAAACTTGCAGTTGAACGTGATGCGCGTATCGACGACGTAAAACGTCATCTTTCGGGCGCAAACTGCGGTGGCTGTGGTTACGCAGGATGCGACGCTTTTGCTGAGGCGCTTGTAAAAGGCGAGGCAACGCTCGATAAATGCAATGCAACGAGCAAAGACGCTAAACAGAACATAGGAAAAATTCTCAATCTTACGGTTGAAGACTCTAAAAAGACAGTTGCAGTCGTACATTGTATAGGTGGTAACGCTTGCCGTGAAAAATACACCTATCAAGGTTACGGCGACTGTATTTCAGCGAATATTCTTGGTGGCGGAAGTAAGGCTTGTGAACTTGGCTGTATGGGCCTGGGTAGTTGCGCTAACGCTTGTAAATACGGCGCGATAGAAGTGGACAAAGATACTGCCGTAGCAAAAGTGGATTATTCGCATTGTACTTCTTGTGGCGCGTGCATTTCGGCGTGTCCTAAAAAACTCGTTAGTCGTATTCCTGCTGATGCAGTAGTGTATATTGCTTGCTCGAATACTCATCGTGGCAAAGAAGTTATGAGCGTTTGTGAAAAAGGTTGTATAGGTTGTGGAAAGTGCGAACGTGGTTGTCCGTCGGGCGCAATTAAACTTAGCAACAACCTTGCCGTTATTGATTACGACAAATGTATTAAATGCGGTAACTGTATTGACCTTTGTCCGAGAAAGTGCATTTTGCCGTTCCCTTATGACAAGCCACTTATCCCGTCTTACGAAGAGAAAAAATAAAAACGACGGGGTACGTTATACGTGATTTTGTAAAAAACGCTCATTTTTAAGTGAGCGTTTTTTTGTTTTATAATTACGATGAAATATAAATTTTGAAATTTTGTTAAACTTTTTT
>JAZOUI010000115.1:0-1878 GCA_045658145.1 Pumilibacteraceae bacterium | reverse complement strand
GGTGAAGGGCGACTGATTGATTTTGCACAAACAATTGATTATTGCGCTCAAAAGTTTGGCGTTGAGCATTTTTGCATAGGCACCGATTATTATGGTTCAACTGATTTTGACGAAAATTTGTCGCGGTACGAGCATTTTTGCAAATTAAAAGCCGAACTTCTTAGGTTCGGCTATACTCAAAGTGATATTGACTTATTGTTTTATCAAAATGCGATACGCTTATTTTCTTAATTTATTAAATAAATCAGTCAAAAGAGCGTCCGTGTTTATATGATAGATGTATTTCATAAAGGGTGCTGCGCCTGAATACGAATAGTGGTGGTCGTATTGTGGCATAGCAATATGCACGAGTTCTTCTAGCATAAAACGACTGTTATCGTTGAGTAGCCACGCAACCGCCGTCACGTCCCAAATTGCTTTGTGCCAAATTTTATCGGAAGAATGTCCGCAGTAATTAATAGTGTTTTTTGCTAAGTAGTCGCATAAAGGATTTGCACCTATAAGCCATTTTTCTAGGTCAGGTTGACTAGCTGAAAAAGCGGAAACTACGCCACAACAGGGAAGTTGAACGATAGGAGCGCTCGAAGAAAAGACTACGCGTGCGCTCGCAACGTCCTGGAACATATTAAATTCTTTGGTGTCGTGCCAATGTCTTGCGTGACCGCCCAGCCAAACGATAACGATTTTTTCAGCAATGCTTGGATCGAGCAAAAGTGCGCTTGCAACGTTAGTAATCGCGCCGATTGCAACGACGTAAAGCGGATTTTCCTTACTATAGGCGTTTGCGCGCTTTACTAAATCTTGAGCCGCATCAGAAATGACGGGTGTTTTTTCGTCGGGTAGAAAGGTGCGGGAGCCTTTATAAGTATATTCAATCATATCCTCACGATTACAAAGCGTGAGAATTTTTTTGAGTTCATCGTAGCTTTTTTCCATTCCGTCTTCGGGCGAAGTGGAGTTATTGTTAAAAAAGGGCGCAGCGTAAAAAGCCTTGCAGTTGAGTTTTTCGTCCGAACGGAGAAGGTACGCTACGGCAAACTGGTCGTCAATTTCGTTATAAGTGTCCGTATCAAGAACGACGTCTATTTTTCCACTTGGTACTTCAAGTGCCTTAATAAGTTCAGATTGAGTCATAAGATTGCTCCTTAGGTTATTGTTTACATTTTATCTAATTGCAAGCAAAAAATCAAGCGATTATAGCAAAGTTTTAAAAATATCGTAAGCAAGTTGTTGTATTTCGTTTAAGCGTCTATTTTTATGTTTTACGATGTACTTAGTTTGCGTTGCTGTGAGGTCTTTAATCGTAATTTCTTTAAATTCTTTGTTTTTTATGTAATTAGCAACTGAACTGTCGGGTAAAAAACTTATGCCTAAGGCGTTACTAACTGCGGTTATTAACGATTGATTGTTTGATGAATCTATTTTGGGAAAGATATCAAGACCTTTGCTCGTTGCCTCTCTGTCTAAAAAATTACGAGAAGAGCTACCTGTTTCGCGCAAAAGTAGTGGATACTTCGTAAGTTCTTCAAGAGTTAGTTCGTCTGGAATATCGTAGTCTACGTGCGCAACTGCGATAAATCGCTCGTTAGAAAGTTTTGTTGTGGAAAGATTTGGAGACAAAATTTCACCACTTACAACGGCAAAATCTAGATTGCCTTGTTCTAATTCATATTCAATGGTGGAGGATTTTCTAATGATGATTTTAGGATTAATATTTATGCCCTTTGATTTTATGAGTTTTAGAAAAGTGGGAATAATCGTGTCGCCAAGAGTGTGAGTTGCTCCAATTGTGATTATAGGGCTTTGACTATGGTAGGTTGCAAGAGATTCGAAATTATTGAACTCGTATAAAATATCTTAAGTCGGATCGTAGCCATG
>JAZOUI010000114.1:0-2841 GCA_045658145.1 Pumilibacteraceae bacterium | reverse complement strand
TCTTTAGGAGTAGATATGCAAAAAACGATTAACGGCGCTACGTTTAGGTCAATGGTATTGACTGCGGCAAAGCTCCTTGAAGTTAATAGGGTAAGAGTAGATGCGCTTAACGTATTCCCCGTTCCTGACGGAGATACTGGTACTAATATGTCGCTTACGATGTTCTCGTCGGCGAAAGAAGTGTCGGCTTGTCCTAGCAACAACGTTGACGCTATTTGCGGAGCGATGGCAAAAGGCGCGCTTCGTGGCGCAAGAGGTAACAGTGGTGTTATTCTCTCGCAAATTCTCAAAGGTATTTCCGACGTATTGTCGGGATGCAAAACTATTACGACAAAGCAGTTTGCAAAGGCTTTGGCAAAAGGTACGGAAGTTGCTTACAAAGCAGTTTCTAAGCCTAAGGAAGGTACAATCCTTACCGTAATGCGTGCAATGAGCGAACACGCTGAAAAAATTGCTCCTAAAACGGCAGACGTTGATGCTTTCTTTAACAGCGTTATCGAGGCTGGTGAAGAAATGCTCAAAAAGACGCCCGAAATGCTCCCTGTTCTTAAACAAGCAGGCGTAGTTGACGCGGGTGGACGTGGACTTTTGGTTGTGTTCCAAGGTTTTTATCACGTTCTTTTGGGTACGGAAGACGTATCGCTTGCTTTTGACGACAAAGTACAAGTGTCTGATGAAAAGTATAGCGAAAAATCTCATTTTGACTATAATGATCTTGCGGATATCGAGTTTGCATATTGCACCGAGTTCTTCATTATTAATCTTTATAAGAAGACTACGGAGGCGGATATTGATAAATTCCGTGAAAATCTTATGAATATAGGTGATTGTGTGCTTGTAATCGGCGACCTTTCTATGATTAAAGTACACGTTCACACCAACGAACCGGGTGTTGCGCTTACTTACGCGCTTGAACTTGGTGAACTTGACAAACTTAAAATTGAAAATATGCTCGAACAGAATCGTGCGCTTATCGGACAAAGAAAGGAAGAACTCAAGCCTTTTGGTCTTGTTTCGGTATGTGCAGGCGACGGTCTTTCGACTATATTTAAAGATTTGCTCGTAGATAACGTTATCGAGGGTGGTCAAACTATGAACCCTTCGGCGGACGATATCGCACAGGCTTGTGACAAAGTTCTTGCAAAAGACGTGTTCATTATGCCTAACAACAAAAACATTATTCTTGCGGCAGAGCAGGCGAAGGCGCTTAGTAAGCGTAAACTTCACATTATTCCTTCGCGTAACGTTCCCCAAGGTCTTGCTGCTGTACTTGCATTTAACCCCGAAGATACTGCATCTAATAACGAGGCAAATATGATTGATGCAATGCAGTACGTAAAAGTTGGTATGGTTACTTATGCAGTTCGTAGCACGCAGGTTGAAAAGTTCGAACTCAAAGAAGGCGATATTATCGGTATGAACGCGAAAGATATCGTTACTAAAGGTAACGACGTTGATAGCGTAACCGAAGAACTCGTTGACAGTATGATGGACGAAGACGTTACTACAATTTCGCTTTACTTCGGCAACAACGTGACTGAAGAAGAGGCGAGCAAGGTTGCTGACGACTTGTCTCAAAAGTACCCCAAGTGTGACGTAGATATTTACTACGGTGGTCAACCCCTTTATTACTATATCGTATCGCTTGAATAATAGTAATTAAATGAATAGGTAGGTAAAGTTATCCACAGTATTGTGGATAACTTTTTCTTACAATTTTTGCTTGTGAAACGTTGTGGAACAAAAAATTCACATTAAAAGTGGATAATTTTATAGAAATGTGGATAACTTTTGTGGATAACTTATCAGCAAAAAAAAGAACAAAAAAGTTGTGCACATAGCGAAAAAGTGGTTTTTTACGGAGAAAAAGTATGAATTTCAGCGAAATTAAAGGTTTTGGTGAAAAGCGAATACAACTTCTTAAAAGCGCAGGGATAAATAGCCCTGCCGATCTTATAACGTACTTTCCCACACGCTATATTGATACAAAGCATCTTTCTAATTTGGCGTTATGTGCAGAAGGCGAACGTGTAGTTATCCTTGCTTGTACACAAGATTCGCCCAAGGTTGCTAGAATAAAAAAAGGACTTTCATTAGTTAAGGTCAAGTTTACTTACGATAATAAAACGGTGTGGTGCAGTTGGTTTAATCAGCCCTTTATGGCGAAAAATATAGTTCCGCAACGATATTATTATATCAGCGGAAAACTAAAGAAATTCAAATCCACTTACGAGATAGTAGCCCCCCAACTTTTGGCGTTTACGGGAGAAGAATCGCCCGTAATTCCCGTATATAAACCTATCGGAAAAATTAGCGGCAAACTTATCAGCGAGGCAATTAAAAGCGCGCTAAAAGTAGTAAAAGTCGAAGGGTATATTCCGCGTGATATTGCAATAAAACACGGTATAGGCGATATTAACGTAGCGTTTAAAAACATACATTTCCCTCAAGAAATGCAGGACGTTTATAGTGGTCAGCGCGTTTTGGCTATTGAAAGATTGAGTTATATGTTAACGGCCTTTTCCATTATAAAATCACGCGAAAAAAACGAAAGAGAAGTGTTTTACGATAACAGCGTAAACAAACTAAAAGAAGTGGCAAACGCTTTGCCGTACGAACTCACTAACGCTCAAAAAAAGAGTGTAAATGCGCTAATCAAAGGGTTTCACTCAAAGGAAAGAGTTAACTGTTTGCTTGAAGGCGACGTGGGTTGTGGCAAGACAATCGTAGCGTTTTTGGCTATGTATTATGCGACCGTTAGTGGACATCAAGCCGTAATTATGGCGCCTACTGAAATACTTGCCCGTCAGCATTTTTCTAAGGCGATCGAGTTCTTTACGC
>JAZOUI010000113.1:0-3641 GCA_045658145.1 Pumilibacteraceae bacterium | reverse complement strand
TTTGCTCATAATTACTCCTTAGAAATTGTTTACGCTGTAATTATAGCACAAAAAAAGTTGCTTTACAAGTATATACAGCAAAAATTTTATAGTATAATGAAAAAACATTTAAAATATCGCAAAAAAAGGTCAAAAATGATTGACAATAAAGCGCGATATCATTACAATATGCTTGTTTAGTAAAGTTAAACCAAAAGTTTATTATTAGGTGACTTGCTAAACGCGTAGTAAAGTTTTACTAATCACAACCAAAGGGAGTGTGAAAAAATGGAAATAGGACTTAAAATTAAAGAACTGAGACTGAAAAATCAGCTCACGCAAGAAGAACTTGCGGATAGGTGTGAGTTGACAAAGGGGTATATTTCTCAACTGGAAAACGACTTGACTAGCCCGTCTATAACCACGTTAAAGGATATACTTCAAGCGCTTGGAAGTAGTTTGACCGACTTTTTTGCGTCTAACGAAGAGGAAAAACTTACTTTTGGCGAAGAAGACTATTTTGTAAAGCAAAGCGACGACACTACGGTTACTTGGCTTGTACCTACGGCGCAAAAAAATGCGATGGAAGCGATACGTATGGAAATAAGCGTAGGCGCATCTACTGAAAAGGATCTTCCGCACGAAGGACAGGAATTTGGGTACGTGCTTGAGGGTGAAATCAAAGTGCGAGTAGGCAAGCGAAGTGAAAAAGCAAAAAAGGGCGAAAGTTTTTATTACAGAGCAGATAAAACACATTACATAGAGAACACGGGCAAATGCAAGGCAGTAATTTTGTGGCTGTCCTGCCCACCTAATTTTTAAGAGGTGATAAAATGAAAGAAACTAGAGAAAAAGTGGAAAAGAAATTTGAGAAAATCATTGAAGTTAAGAACGTTACCAAGACTTTTGATGACGTAACGGTAATTGACAATATCAATCTTTCTATTAGAAAAGGACAGTTTGTTACGCTTTTAGGCCCGTCGGGATGTGGTAAAACCACGTTACTTCGTATGATAGCAGGCTTTGAAACGCCTACTTGTGGTAATATTTACATAGAAAATAGCGAAATGACGGCAATTCCGCCTTATAAGCGCCCTGTAAATACCGTATTCCAAAAATACGCGCTTTTTCCGCATCTTAACGTTTTCAAAAACGTTGCTTACGGACTTAAACTTAAAAATATCGAAGTTGAGAGCGTAGATAAAAACGGTCAAAAGGTGCTTAAAAAACGCAAGTACACAAAAGCCGAGATTGAAGAAAAAGTAAACGGCGCGCTTAAAATGGTAGGACTTGCTGATTACGGACACAGAAACGTAACTTCACTTTCGGGTGGTCAGCAACAGCGTGTTGCTATCGCTCGTGCGCTTGTTTGCGAGCCCAAGGTTTTGCTTTTGGACGAGCCCCTTGGCGCGCTTGACCTTAAAATGCGTAAAGAAATGCAAATCGAACTTATGAAGATGCACAAAGAACTGGGCATTACGTTCGTTTACGTTACGCACGATCAAGAAGAGGCACTTACAATGTCGGATGCAGTTGTTGTAATGAACGACGGCGTTATTCAGCAAATAGGCACGCCTAAAAAGATTTACGACGAGCCGGCAAACGCTTTCGTTGCGAACTTTATCGGTGAGAGTAACATTTTGTCGGGCGTTATGGTAAAAGACTTTTCCGTTAAATTCCTTGATACTCTTTTCGAGTGTGAAGATAAAGGCTTTGCGAAAAACGAATCGGTTGACCTTGTAGTTCGCCCTGAAGACATTAAAATTTATCCTGCCGATAGCGAGAAAGGTCAACTTTCCGGTAAAGTTGTAAGTACCGTTTTCAAGGGTACTTGGTACGAAATGGAGATTGAGGCTAACGGTTACGAATTTACCGTTCAATCTACCACGGAGGCAAAAGTTGGGGCATACGTACGCCTGGGAATTAAACCAGACGGCATCCATATTATGAAAAAATTGCGTACCGTTAACGAGTTCTTCGGCGTGATTGATGATGAAAACACGGTTAAATTCTGTGAAGGATATTTTGAGTTTAATAACGTTGATAATTTAGAAAAAGGCACTAAGGTAAAGGTTAGCGTACCCTTTGACGCGGTAACGCTTACCGACGACGAAGAAGATGGTGTTATCGGTGGTAACGTCACTCAAACGCTATACAAAGGTACATATTATCAGGTGCAAATTTATACGGACACGGACGAAGACTTTTACACCGACACGGTGGACGAGTGGGATATTGACGACCGTGTAGGTATTACCATTGCGCGTGATAAAATCACCGTTGAAAAAATTGAGGAGGAAGGCGATGAAGAAACTGAGCTTTAAGCAAAAATATTTTGCTTTCCCTTATGCCTTTCTTTGCGTCGTTTTCGTAGTTGTTCCGCTTTTAATTATGCTTTACTTTGCCTTCACCGACTTTGAAGGCGTGTTCACAATGAACAACTTTATGTACTTCTTTACGGAGTCTGATACGCAAAACGTACTTTGGCGTTCAATAGGGATTGCGGCGATTGCAACGGTAATATGCTTGCTTTTGGCATATCCGCTCGCATACTTTTTGGCAAACTCACACTTTAATAAATACGCTGTGCTAGTAGTACTTTTCGTAACGCCTATGTGGATAAATTCGCTACTTCGCACGTATGCGATTCGTACGCTTTTTGAAATGATAGGTATCGAGCGTGGAACGCTTGCCGTTATAATCGGTCTTGTTTACGACTTTTTCCCGTTTATGCTGTTGCCTATCTATACAACGCTTAGCAATATGGACAAAAGTTATCTCGAGGCGTCTTACGACTTGGGTGGAGGGCCCCTTAAAAGTTTCTTGCACGTCACGCTCCCGTTGTCCGTGCCTGGAATTGTAAGCGGAGTACTTATGGTATTTATGCCTGCCGTATCTACGATAGGTATAACCGAAATGCTGGGCAACAAGGACGTATATTTGTTCGGAAATCTTATAAACGACTATTTGGGCGAATTCTATACTTGGAATATCGGCGCAGCGTATTCGTTTATTATGCTAATACTTATCGGAATATCAATGATCATAACTAACTTGTTTGGCAAAGAAGATGGTTCGGTAGGGGGTGCGCTATGAAAAATAAAACCTTTAAAATCGTAGGGTGGATTTTTATTGCGCTTATGCTTGCATTTGTGTACCTGCCTATTATTATTCTTATAATATTCTCGTTTGCGCCTACGTCAAAAGCAATCGGTAACTGGGCAAACATTGCTTGGTCAACTGATTTATACGTTGAACTTATGCAAAGCGAAGGCATTTTGGAGGCAATTAAAAACACCTTTATTCTTGCGCTTACTTCTTCTACGCTTGCTACCATTATAGGTACTGTGGGAGCGGTGGGAATACACAAGCTTAAGCGTCGTCCCAAAGCGATTGTAAACGGTATGAGCCAAATTACCGTTGTCAATGCTGAAATTGTAACGGGCGCAGCGTTTATGTTGTTCTTTACGCTTTTCCCCCGTGAACTCGAAGGGTTCCCTGCGCTCATTATCGCGCATACCATTATTACTATGCCCTACGTTTTATTGTCGGTAATGCCCAGACTTACGCAACTCAATCCCAACCTTTACGAGGCGGGACTTGACCTTGGCGCAGGACCGTTACGAACGCTAGTGACGGTAATACTTCCCCAACTTATCCCC
>JAZOUI010000112.1:0-2177 GCA_045658145.1 Pumilibacteraceae bacterium | reverse complement strand
AATTAAAGAAATCGAGGCTAACTGCGAAAAACGAATTGAAGAAATTATATCTGCAACTGAACGTCAAATTGAAGAAATTAAAGTTGAATGCGATGAAAAAATTGAAAAAATGGCAAACGAGTTTGAAAATTCGAAAGTCGATTACGAAAAAATTATCGCTGAAAAAGACGACGTTATTAAAGGCGAACGCGCTAAATTCGAGGCCGATATATTTAACGAGCAGTTAAGATATAAAGAAGAAAGAGAAAAATTCCAAGTTTTATTTAACGATTACGAACGTCTTACCGAAGAAAAAGATTTCGCAAAGGCAAGGCTTATAGCGTTAAGAAGTCAATACGGTCTTATTTCAGACGACGAAGACTTTACTAGTAAGGCTACTATTGACGAACTTGAAAATCAATATAACGTATTCCGTAAATTTTTCAAAACGGAATGGAAAAAGGCTAAAAAACTTATCCGTAAAGAAGTGTTCTCTACGGTAAAAGAAGAGGAAGCAAAACGTAAAGAATTAGAACGTCAAAAACGAAACGGCGAAATAGATTTCAACGTAGAGTTTAATAGCGACGATACCGTGGTAATAACTGAAGACCAAACAGTAATCGATCTTGAAGAAAACGAATTTGAATATACTAGCGTTTCAGAAACACAAAACGACGTTAACGAATAACAGATAGCGGGAGACCGAAAAATATGAGTAAAAAAACAAATTCTCGTGGTAAATACGTAATAATGATAATCGCCCTAATTTTAGCAGGGGCTATTATGGCGTACGCGTTTACTCAGTTTTTAGCGTCGGGTGAACAACTAGTAGTTAGAAGTGAAATTACGTATTTCGTTTTGATTGCGCTTATAGTATTGCCCGTTGGCTTATTGATTTTGCTTTTTGCTATGCTATTTACTAAAAAAAGAACGCTAAAAGAAGACTCTTCAGTTGAGTTTACCGGCTCTTTAAACGTAGGTAGTATTACAGGCGTAGCAGGAGTAAGAGGAAAGGGAGTAAGCGTAGTAGCAAGTAGCGAAGACGACGAAGACGAAACGCGCTCGCGCTTTTACATGCTTAGTGAAATAGACGCAAACCGAGGAAGGTATCAAAAAACGGGCTATGATGAAGGCGTAACGTTAAAAAGTTTTTGCGATGATTTTAGAAATTTTGCATCGTCAAAATTAAAACTTTATTATAGTATCGACGATATACGAAGATTCGTAGCAGGACTAGCAGTAAGTAAGATATTGATATTACAAGGTATGTCGGGTACAGGTAAAACGAGTTTAGCATACGCGTTAGGCGAGTTTTTAAGTAATCCATCAACGGTAATACCAGTACAGCCAATGTGGAAAGAAAGAACAGACTTGGTAGGATATTATAACGAGTTTACAAGAAGGTTTAACGAAACTACGTTACTACAAAAGATGTACGAAGCAAATTACAGCAAAGATATGTACGTAACGATACTAGACGAGTTAAACATCGCAAGGGTAGAATATTACTTTGCCGAATTCTTATCGTTATTAGAAATACCAAATCCTGATAGAAGATACTTAGACGTAGTAAGCGACGAGTGGGATAACGACCCAGTACAATTTAAAGGCGGACAAATGAAACTGCCAAACAATATGTGGTTTATAGGAACGGCAAACAACGACGATAGTACGTTTGCTATATCAGACAAGGTATACGACCGTGCAATGATAATGAACTTAGATAATAAGTGCGAGCCGTTTAGAGCGCCAAAAACGAAGTCAAGAAGAATAAGCGCAGAAAAGTTCATGACGTTAGCAAGCGAAGCAGTAAAAGAATACTCAATGACAAACAGAAACGCAAAGCGTTTAGAGAAGTTAGACGAGTATATGATAAAAGTATTCCATATAACGTTTGGTAACCGTATAATGAAACAAATAAACACGTATATACCAGTATACGTAGCGTGTGGTGGCGAAGAGTTAGAAGCGTTAGACGATATATTAAGTAAAAAAGTACTTAGAAAATTAGAAACGCAAAACCCCGTATATATTCGTAGCGTAGTAGACGGTTTCTGTGATTATTTAGATGAATTATTTGGTTTAGATAAAATGAAGTTGTGTAAAGAGTACGCGCAACGTATTAAAAAGAACGTCTAATTTTAAACCGTTATAAACGGCGTTATGCATCGTTTCTTTAAAATTTTAAGTCTGTAATG
>JAZOUI010000111.1:0-15118 GCA_045658145.1 Pumilibacteraceae bacterium | reverse complement strand
CGCGCAAAGATTTTCGAAGGCAACCGCCCCGACGGTAGAAAGTTGGACGAAGTACGTCCCATTTGGTGCGAACACGGTGTTCTTCCTCGCGTTCACGGCTCGGCAGTATTCACGCGTGGTCAATCGCAAGCAATGTCTACTTGTACGCTTGGTATGATGAGTGAAGTTCAAAAACTCGAAAACCTTGACGAAGAATATTGCAAGAGATATATGCATCACTACAACTTCCCCGGATATAGTTCGGGTGAGGCAAAGCCCCTTCGTGGACCTGGTCGTCGTGAAATCGGTCACGGTGCACACGCAGAACGTGCTCTTGAACCCGTAATTCACGATGAGAGTGAATTCCCTTACTGCATCCGTACCGTAAGTGAAATTCTTAGTTCTAACGGTTCTACTTCGCAGGCGAGCGTATGCGGTTCTTGCTTGGCTCTTATGGATGCCGGCGTTCCTATCAAAGCGCCTGTAGCAGGTATTGCAATGGGTCTTGTAAAAGATACCGAAAGTGATAACGTAGCAGTTATGTCCGATATCCAAGGTCTTGAAGACTTCCTTGGCGATATGGACTTTAAGGTTGCAGGTACTACCAAGGGTATCACCGCAATCCAAATGGATATTAAGATTAAGGGTATTGACGAAAGAATTCTTCGCACCGCACTTGCTCAAGCAAGAGAAGGCAGACTTTATATTCTTGACAAGATGCTTGCAGTTCTTCCTGAATATAGAAAGGAACTTTCGCCCTGGGCACCCAAGATTATTACTTTTGCTATTGATCCTGAAAAGATTGGTGATGTTATCGGTAAGCAAGGTAAAGTTATCAACAAGATTATCGAAGAAACGGGCGTTAAGATGGATATTGAAGACGATGGTACCGTTTATATTGCAACTCACGACGCTGATATGGCTCAGAAAGCAAAGAACATTGTTCTTTCTATCGTAGAAGAACCTGTTCCCGGTAAGATTTACGAAGGAAAAGTAGTTCGTATTATCGAAATCGGCGCGTTTGTTGAACTTGCTCCTAACAAAGACGGTATGATTCATATCTCTAAACTCGCTAAAGAGCGTGTTGAAAAAGTTACCGACGTTGTTAACGTAGGCGACGACGTAAGAGTTGAAGTTATTAAGATTGATGAAAAAGGCAGAGTAAACCTTCGCCTTAAAGCAAAACTCTAAAAATTAACGTATATCCGTCCGTAATAATCGGGCGGATATATTTTTCCTTCATATTAGCGTAACTTGTCGAATAAAATATACGGAAAGAAAAGAGGTGTTTATGAAAATTTCCGTAATATTTTTTCGAAAGACTGTTGTAAACGCATTAATTGCATTTGTTTTATGCGCTTTTGCTTTAGTGGGGATAACTTCATCTGCTGTAGCTGTAAGTGCGGATAATTCGGCTGTATATAAGGGGTCGTCAAAAGATAGCGTATCACTTATGATTAACGTATACTGGGGAACTGAATATATAGACGATATGCTGAAAATTTTGCGCGAAAATGAAGTGAAAACTACGTTTTTCGTGGGTGGTAGTTGGGTTCGTGATAACGAAGAGACTTTTATGAAAATCGTTGATGAAGGCCACGAAATTGGCAATCACGGATTTTTCCACAAAAATCACGATAAGATTAGTGACAAACAAAATCTAGAAGAGATGCAAGCCACTCACGAATTAGTAAAAGTTCTTTGTGACAAAGAAATAACGCTTTTTGCGCCCCCGTCTGGCGCATTTAATCAAATAACGCTTGATATTGCGAAAAAAATGGGATATACTACTATTATGTGGAGCAAGGACACCATTGATTGGCGCGACCAAAATGTAAAACTCATTTATTCCCGAGCGACTAAAAACGTAACGGGTGGAGATTTAATTTTGATGCATCCTACCGATTGCACAGTAAAAGTTTTGGACGATATTATAGGGCGAATAAAAGCGTGCGGGCTGACTGTTAAACCAGTTAGTGAAGTAATTTAAAAGGAATATAACTTATGAATAAACTTATTGAATACGAAAATGGATTAAAAGTCGTGGTGTACAATATCCCTGGTGTACGCTCTGTTTCTTGTGGATACTGGGTAGGCGTGGGTAGTGGCAACGAAACTGCACAAATCAACGGTTTATCGCATTTTACCGAGCATATGATGTTCAAGGGCACAAAAGATATGACACCCTTTGATATTGCAAATGCTTTTGAATCACTTGGCGCGAACGTAAACGCATTTACTAGCAAGGAATGTACTTGTTATTACGTTAAATCGGTGGACGAATATAGTGAAAAGTGTTTTGAACTTTTGAGCAAAATCATGTTTGAGTCCACTTTCGATAAAGGCGAACTTGATAAAGAACGTAAAGTTATCGTTGAAGAAATCAATATGGTTGAAGATTCGCCCGAAGATATTTGTTACGATTATATCGCGTCAGCCGTATTTGGTAACGAAGGCTTAGGTCAAACGATTTTAGGCCCTATTAACAACGTTTTACGTTTTGATGGCGACGATATAAGACAGCATTTAGCTAATTTCTACGTTCCTAGCAATATGGTTATTGCTTTTAGTGGAAATATTACCATTGAGCAGGCTGATGCGCTTGTTCGCAAATACACCTTGTCGCATTTTACTAAACAAGTAAATACGCCTTCGCTTATTAAAAACACCTTTAATAAACGTATTCACGCGCAAAGAATAAAAGATTTTGAACAATCTAATATTGCTTTATCTTTCCCGTCCATACCGTTTGGAGATGATAAGGCAATCATTCAGACTGCGCTTAACATTTGTCTTGGTGGTGGAATGAGTTCTAGACTTTTTCAATCTGTTCGTGAACAACGCGGTCTTGCTTACAGCGTGTATAGCGCGCCGTCAGCGTATAGAAATATAGGAACTTTTAATATTTTCCTTAACATAAGTGAAGTAAACACGTTAAAAGCGTTAGAGGCGGTTAAAGAAGAACTTGATAACTTTAAGCGTAACGGAATTACTCAAGTTGAACTTGAAAGAACGAAAGTTCAACTCAAATCTTCCGTAGTTTTTGCAGGTGAAAACGTTCAATCCATTATGACAGCCTGTGGAAAACTGATGCTTTTAGACGGAAAACTTTACGACATAGATGAGAGAATTAGACAAATTGACGCAATCACAAAGAAAGATATTGATGATTTTGCTAACTTTATTTTTGATTATTCTAATCTTAATTCCGCATACGTTGGCAAGAAAACTGACGTAGACGTATTAGGCGTTTTTGACAAAAACTGATATTTTACCGTTAGTTTCAAGGCGCAAAAATCAAATTAATATCAAAAAAAACAGTAACCGTGCCAAAAAAAATTGTGGTGCGGTTATTTTAATGAAATTTTAAGGTCAAAAATGGTTGAAAGTCAGCAAATAATATGTTATAATATATATAACTAACTATATATAAAGAGGTATAGTGCGTTGACGCCTAACAAATATTCAGATAGAAAAAGACAGGAAAAAGCAAACGCTAACAGCGAGACAGCCGGGGTAATATTAATTATTATCTCTGCATTTTTGTTGCTGTGCCTTATCACGTCCGGTCTTGTGCTTGGCGAGATAGGTATTGTTATATCTAACGTGACGTTAGGATTAGTGGGATATAGTGCATATCCCATACTTTTGGCAATGTTTATTGTTGGCGTTTTGAAAGCAAGTAAAAAAGGTTCGGGAGCAAATGGTCGTTACGTTGCAGTAGCGATATTTTTCTCCATATTTGTGATTTTGATTGTTAACCTTGCGACTAGCGCAAAATATATTCAAAATACTTTTGGTGATTATATCGCAAGTGTTTACGCTGGCAAGGATACTGTTGGTGGAATAATCTTTGGTCTTGTTAACTATGGATTATATGCGCTTATAGACGACGTGTTTAGTTACGTTGTTTATGCGATTGTTGCGCTTGGAATTTTGCTTTTGGCTATTCCTGGAATTTGGAAAAAGAAGAGTATTCCTGGTAAACCTTCTCACAATTATAAAACTAATAAGCACGATGGCTTTGTTGCATCTCGCCGTTATGATGGTAACGGCAATTATATGCCTGCAGAAGGAAATCCTAACGGTCTTTTTGTAGGAACGATTATCGGACCTGAAGTAAAATACACTCGCGAGTCCGCATCTTTTGATGAAATTGAAGAGAAAGCGCCCGTAGTGGAAAAGGATGAAAAAGATGAAGATATCGCTTTGAAACTTGAGAGAAAGGACGTAGAACGTGTTTACGGCTATGAAAGAGCAAGAAAAATCTTGTTTGAAGAAAACACGGCTGTTTATGACAAATTTATGCCCGCAAGCGCTCAAGCCGAGCCTGTTGTAAAAACTCAGCCCGTAGTAGAGAAAGCGCCTGAACCTATTATTCGTGACGTTCCCGTACCTGCGCCCAAATATTTCGAACATAAGTTTGTTCCGGGCGAAATTACTAACGGGGATGAAGTTGCTAGCCGTTTAAGAGAAAGCGACGAGCAAAATCAAAAGAAAGAGACTGTTCAAGAGAGTAAGCCTGCAAATTACGGCTATTCTTCTTTTGGCGCGCAAAACGCTACTGCTGAACAAAGCGAGCCTACGTTTACGCGTGGACCTATTATTAACGGTGACTTTTTCGTAGAAGGCAAAGAGTTGCCTGTCGTAAAAGAAGATACGCCTATTCCGCAACCTTCGTTGTTAAGTTCTTCGGTAAAGAGCGAGCCCGTAAAGAGCGAGCCAGTAGAAGAAAAATCCGAAAGCGTAACTAGTGCTTATAATTATGACGTTTCTTACGAACCCGAAGAAGTGGAAACGGAAGATTACGAAGAAGAGCAAACGCCTGCTCCTATCGAGTATGCTGTTTCGTATGCGCCTTCTATGGAAGAAGTTGAAGAAGAGTATAACGAAGATATCGAAGAAATTGAAGAAGAACCTTCGATTACTTTTGACGAACCCGAAGAAGAATTTATCGACATAGGCGAAAAACAAGAAGATGGCTTAGATGCATTTAATTTTGAGCCTATTGAAGAAGATTTTGACGAAGAAGTTGAAGAAGAACCTGTTCAATCCGATATTATCGTGGGTGATGACTTCATTGAAGAAGATGAAGAAATTGAAGATGAGACTGCGGAAGGTGGTATTTCTTCGGACGAATATCAATTAGATACTCGCGAAGAAATTACCGAAATGGGTAAAAATTTCGAAGAGACTACTACGTCGTTTAAGTTTATCGACGAAGTTGAAGATGCGAGTGAAAGAAGTTATAATAACAACAACGATACAACGGGATATTATAATCACGTTGACGTTCCGACTAAGACTTCATCTTTTGATACGCGCGTAGAGTCTATTGAAAAGACGGTTGCGCCCGAGAAAAAACAGGTAACGATTGAGACGTTTGCAACAAAAGCCGTTGAACCCGCGCCTGAAAAGCCCGCAAAACCCAAGAAGAAGACTAAGTATCGTCCGCCTACGCTCGATCTTTTGACAACAGAGTCCTCGCAACCTGAAAGCAACGAGAACGATCATGCGGAAAAGAGAGAATTGCTTGAGGAAACTTTGCGTGAACTTGGTGTACCGGCTACTGTAAATAACGTTACGGTTGGTCCGGCTATCACTCGTTACGAACTTGATATGCCTGCAGGTATGTCTGTTCGTAAAGTCGAAAGTCTTGCGCCCGATATCAGATATAGCCTTGCAAGTAAAGGTCAGATTCGTATAGAGTCGCCTATTCCGGGTAAGCGTGCAGTTGGCGTAGAAGTACCTAACGAAACAATTTATACCGTTGCGCTTAAAGACATTATCGGCTCGAAAGAGTTTAAAGATTCGTCCTCTCCGCTTACGATTGCGCTTGGTAAGGATATTCAGGGTAATATTATGATCACCAAACTTGATAAGATGCCACACCTTCTTATTGCAGGTTCTACCAATAGTGGTAAGAGTTCGTGTATTAACTCGTTGCTTATCAGTTTGCTTTACAAATCTTCGCCTGATGACGTAAAACTTATTCTTATCGACCCCAAACTCGTAGAATTTACGCCTTATAACGGACTTCCGCATATGATGATTCCTAACGCTATTAACGACGTTGGTCAAGCGGTAAACGCGTTTAAGTGGGCTAACGAAGAGATGGAACGTCGTTACGTTATCTTGCAGAAGAACGCTGTAAAGGATATCTTGGAATATAACAATATGCCTGAAGTAAAAGAAGGCACGTTACCCAAGATGAATTATATCGTTATCGTAGTTGACGAGTTTGCAAACCTTATGATTTCGTCAAAGGAAAACCAAAAACTTTTGGAAGATATCATTATGACGATTGCAAGCAAGGCGAGAGCGGCAGGTATTCACCTTGTTCTTGCGACGCAACGTCCTTCGGTTAACGTTATTACGGGTACTATTAAAGCAAACCTTCCGTCTCGTATAGCATTTGCTGTTACGAGTGCGCAAGATTCGCGTATTATTCTTGATAATAACGGTGCTGAATCACTTTTGGGTCGTGGTGATATGTTGTATGCGCCCCTTGACCAAAGTGAAGAAACTCGTATTCAAGGCGCATACGTTACTAACCCCGAAATCAAGAGCATTGTTGAGTTTGTAAAGAGTAACAATCCCGCTGAGTTTGATAAAGAATTTGAAACCATTATTTCAGCAAAAGCATCTTCGTCGAGTGGAAGTAGCGGTGGTGGCGGTATGGAACACGAATCCATCAACCGTGAACTTTTCTTGGAAGTTGTCCGTTGCATTATGAAATGTGGTATGGCATCAAGTTCGCTTATTCAACGTAGATTTAACCTTGGCTTTAACAAAGCGGCAAAGATTATGGATCAACTTGAAGCGCTTGAGTTTGTAGGACCGCAAAATAACTCCAAACCGCGTGAAGTAAGAGTAACTCCCGAAAGATTTAAGGAGTACTTTGGTATTGACTACGAAGGATAAATTATGACGAAAAAGATTGCTGTCGTTTCACTCGGTTGCGACAAAAACCGCGTGGACACCGAAAAAATGCTTTGGTATCTAAAAGGCGGAGATTACTCCATTACTTCCGATTACCAAGATGCCGACGTTATCATTATTAATACTTGTGCGTTTATTGAAAGCGCGCGTATTGAGGCGATTGATACTATTTTGGAGATGTCCAGTTATAAGAGTGAAGGAAAATGCAAAAAACTTATTGTAACGGGATGTTTACCTCAAAAATACCGTGATGAAATAGGCGATAGCCTTCCTGAAGTGGATGCATTTTTGGGTATAAATGAGTACGAAAAAATTCGCGACGCTATTGAGAATAACGGCGAGATAATGCCTGTTAGTGACGGCAGAATACTTACTACGCCTCCGCATTTTGCATATTTACGCATTGCAGATGGATGTGATAATTTCTGTACTTTTTGCACGATTCCCTCAATTCGTGGCAAATATCGTTCAAGAACGATGGAAAGCATTGTTGCTGAGGCAAATACTTTGATTAGTCAAGGTGTAAAAGAACTTATATTAGTTGCCCAGGACGTTACTAATTACGGCAAAGATATTTATGGCGCACCTTCGCTTGTGAAATTACTTCGTGAACTTGTAAAGACGGACGTAGAGTGTTTGCGACTTATGTACTGTTATCCCGAACTTGTAACGGATGAATTAATTGAAATGATTGCAAGCGAGAAAAAGATTGCAAAGTACATTGATATTCCGATGCAACACGTTTCTAATAGCGTTCTTAAGCGTATGAATAGACGTAACACCTATGAGGATGCTTGCAATATTTGCGAAAAACTCAAACAAAAAGGCATTGCGCTCCGTACGACGTTTATGGTGGGTTTCCCTGGTGAAACGCAAGAAGATTTTGATTTATTGATGGAGTTTACTGAAAAGTATAAGCCCGAAAACGTTGGCGTTTTTGCTTATAGTAAAGAAGAAGGTACGCCTTCGTCAAAACTTAAAGGTCAACTCACAAAGTCGACAAAAAAGAGTAGAGTTAATCAACTCGGTAAACTTAATTTGCAAAACGTTATTGAACAAAACGAGCAAATGATTGGCAAAACGGTGGAAGTAATCTATGAAGACGTAGATTACGAACGCGGAATGTTTTGTGGAAGAACGCAGTATAACGCACCTGATATTGACAAAGTAGTTTATTTTAGTGGCGAATACGCAGACGTGGGCAATATTTATAAGGTAAAAATCGTCGATTACGACGAATACGATTTAATAGGAGAGATGGTATAATGAATTTACCTACAAAAATTACAATAATACGATTAATATTGATACCGATTTTCGTTGCATTTTATTTAATTGATTTTCCGTATCATACGCTAGTTGCAACGGGTATCTTCATTATAGCGTCGCTTACCGATTGGCTTGATGGATATTTAGCAAGAAAGAATAATCAAGTTACTACGCTTGGAAAATTTCTTGATCCTATCGCAGATAAAGTTTTGGTTGCAAGTGCGCTCATTTTAGTCGCAGCGCATTATGACGAACTTCAAATTTACGTTATTATTGCATCTTTAATTATTATTGCAAGAGAGTTGATTATTTCTTGTTTTAGAACTATTGTCGCAACGAAAAACGTTATTTTAGCAGCAGACAATCTTGGAAAATTAAAGACCGTGACACAACTTATAGGACTTTCGTTCTATATTTGCTATCCGGCTTTGATGAGAATTAATGAAATATTTGGTTCGGTTTGTAAATACGTTGGGTTTGCTTTTATCATTATAGCAACGATTTTAACTGTTGTTTCGGCTATACATTATCTTGTTGCAAACAAAAACGCGCTTAAAAATAACGAGCAGTAAATATTAAAACGACGGGGTACGTATCCCTTCGTTTGTAAAATTTGATAACACTAAAAGGGGTAAACTTTTATGGAAAAGAAAGAAAAAGGAAAAAAATCCGTAATTGATGCTAATATGAGCAAAGAGGATAAAGCAAGAGCATTAGAAGATGCAATTGCTGAAATTGAAAAGCAGTATGGTAAAGGTACCATTAGACCACTCACGGGTGACGTAGTTGATAAAGTTGACGTAATTTCTACGGGATGCTTATCTATAGACTTGGCGCTTGGTATCGGTGGTCTTCCTCGTGGTCGTATTATTGAAATTTTTGGACCAGAATCAAGTGGTAAAACGACGCTTTCGTTACACGTTATTGCCGAGGCGCAAAAAGCGGGTGGTTTCGTAGCGTTTATTGATGCTGAGCACGCGCTTGATCCTGTGTATGCAAGTAAACTTGGAATTAATCTTGGTGAACTTTATATTTCTCAGCCTGATAGTGGTGAACAAGCACTTGATGTTACGGAATCGCTTGTTAGAAGTGGCGCGCTTGACGTAATTGTTATTGACTCGGTTGCAGCGCTTACGCCTAAGGCGGAAATTGATGGTGAAATGGGTGAAAGTCACGTTGGTCTCCAGGCAAGACTCATGTCTCAGGCACTTCGTAAACTTGCAGGCGTATGTAACAAAACTAAAACTTGTATTATTTTCATCAACCAACTTCGTGAAAAAGTGGGCGTAATGTATGGCAACCCCGAAGTAACGCCCGGTGGTAAAGCGCTTAAATTCTATTCGTCTATTCGTATTGACGTTCGTAAGGGCGAGGCAGTGAAGAGTGGCTCGGAAGTTGTTGGGAATAAGACTAAAATTAAGGTCGTTAAGAACAAAATGGCGCCTCCGTTTAGAACGGCTGAAGTTGAAATTATTTACGGAAAAGGAATTAGTAGCGAAGGATCTCTCCTTGAACTTGCTATCAATTTTGATATTGTTCACAAGAGTGGCTCGTGGTTTAGTTACAATGATGAACGTCTTGCGCAAGGTAAAGATGCAGTAAGAACGCTTTTGGAAAACAATAAGGCTCTTTATGCTGAAATTGAAGAAAAGGTTAGAGCAGTTGCGCTTGAAAATTCGGATATGTTGGAAATTGACGAATCCGAAGTAGAAGACGGGGAATAATAACACAAAATATTGTGGTGTATCCCTTGACATTTTCCATAATTTAGTGTATATTATTAAGTAGGTGAAGATTATTCTCACCTACTTATTTGTTTTTCTAAGGTTAGACGAGAACCATCAAGAATTTTAAGCAGATAAAATATATATTGAACTTATAATAAATTTAATAACAGGAGGACAAGGTACAATGGTAACTAATTTATCATTGCTGTTTTGCTCGTCTGTTGGTCTCACCGTGGGTATAAGTATTGGCGCACTCGTCATAGGCGCTGTAATTGGATATTTTGTAAATCATAGTGTCACCAACAAAACGATAGGCAACGCTAAGCAAACAGCAACACAAATGATCAATGACGCTATTTCCAAAGCAAAAACTCTTGAAAAAGAGGCGATTTTGGAATCCAGAGAAACTATTCATAAGGAGCGTCTTGAATTTGACAAAGAAGTAAAAGACAGAAGAACGGAACTTCAACGCGCAGAACAGCGCATTCAGCAAAAGGAAGAAACTCTTGATAAGAAAGAGGCTGCACTTGATAAAAAGTCTGACTCGGTTGAGAATTTCAAGAAAGAACTTGCTGAAAGAGACAAGAAACTTACTGAAAAACAAGCACAAGTTGATGCTGCTCATGATACTATGATCAGCGAACTTGAAAAGATTTCGCAAATGACTAAAGATGAAGCGAAGACAATGCTTGTTGCTACGATTGAAGATGAGGCAAAGCGTGACGCTGCTAAAATGGTACGCGAAATTGAAGCGCAAGCCAAAGATGAGGCGGATAAGAAGGCGAAAGATATTATTTCCGTTGCCGTACAGCGTTGTGCAGTTGATCATTCCGCTGAGATTACCGTATCGGTAGTTAATCTTCCCAACGACGATATGAAGGGTAGAATTATCGGCCGTGAAGGTAGAAATATTCGTGCGCTTGAAAACGCTACTGGAATTGACCTTATTATTGACGATACGCCTGAGGCTGTTGTTCTTTCTGGCTTTGATCCCGTACGTCGTGAAGTTGCAAGAATTACTCTTGAGAAACTTATTGCAGACGGACGTATTCATCCTGCGCGCATTGAAGAAATGGTTGAAAAGACTAGAAAAGAACTTGACGCGCAAATTAAGGAAACGGGTGAGTCGGCTATGTTTGAGGCAGGTGTATTTGGTCTTCATCCTGACCTTATCAAACTTCTTGGTAGACTTAAATACCGTACGAGTTACGGACAAAACGTGCTCCGTCACTCAATCGAAGTTTCGCACCTTGCAGGAACGCTTGCCGCTGAACTTGGTGCTAACGTGGATCTTGCAAAGCGTGCTGGACTTTTGCACGATATCGGAAAGGCTGTCGATCACGAAGTTGAGGGAACGCACATTACTATCGGTGCTGATCTTGCGAAGAAATACAAAGAAAATAAAGATATTATCCATTGTATTGCTGCGCACCACAACGATATTGAGCCACAAAGCGTTGAGGCTGTTTTGGTACAATGTGCCGACGCTATTAGCGGAAGTCGTCCTGGTGCTAGACGTGAATCGCTTGAAAACTACGTTAAGAGACTTGAAAAACTTGAAAGTATTGCAAACAGTCATCCCGGCGTAGAAAAATCGTTTGCTATTCAAGCAGGTAGAGAAGTTCGTATTTTGGTTAAGCCCGAAGTTGTGGATGATGCTGGAACTATTTTCCTTGCTAAAGAAGTTGCAAAGCAGATTGAGAGCGAAATGGATTATCCTGGACAAATCAAAGTAAACGTTGTACGTGAAATGCGTAGCGTTGAATATGCTAAATAATTGAGAATTAAATAATGCTTTACATTAATTTGTGGAGCATTATTTATTTATAAGGAGAAAATATGAATTTTATTAAACTTGACACGAGCAAAACGTCTATTGTTTTTTACGTTAGTGATGATAAAAGAACGTCGATAGTTCATTATGGTAAAAAAGTTAACGATGATTTTATTTCTAACCAAATACGTTCTGTTGTTAATGCTGATGAGAGCGTGTGGAATTTTGCTGCATCTAGTGATGACCTTTATGGCCAGCCGACTTGCGTATCGTCGATAGGCGATGGTAACTCGATGGAGCAACTTGTTAGACTTGTTAACGAAGATGGTAGCATCACGAATAGATTTTTGTATGATAGTCACGAGTTTATTGAAGGTGGCGTGAATATTGACGGACTTCCTTGCGCTCGCAAACCACAAAAAACGCTTGTAATGAAATTCGTTGATGAATTTTCGCACGTTGTTTTACAACAGTATTATTCCGTTTTTCAAAATAGCGACGTGATTGCCGTTAGCCAAAAACTCACTTATACGGGCGAAAAGAGTATTAAAATTAAGCGATTGATGAGTTTGCAACTTGATTTGTTTGGCAATGAATTTGACTGTGTTTCTTTCCACGGTGCATGGTGTAGAGAACGTTTTAGAAAAGAAACGCATATTACTGCAGGCAAATATCAATTGCAAAGTATGTCTGGTACGTCTTCGGCGATAGTAAATCCCTTCTTTATGTTAAAAGATTGCTATAACGGCAATAACTATGCATTTAACTTCATTTATACCGGCAACCATAGTGAAATGATTGAAAGCCATTGTTCTATGGGTAATACTCGTGTTTTAGTGGGTATTAACGACGTAAATTTTGAGTGGACACTTAATGGCGGACAAAGTTTTGTTACGCCACAAGCAATTATGCTTTGCGCTAACGACGAAAAGGAAATTACCGCACAGATGCATAATTTTGTGTCTTCGCAAATTGTTGATCCCAAATTTGCGCGTAAAACTCGTCCTGTGCTCGTTAATAACTGGGAAGGAACGGCGTTCAGTTTTAATAGCGAAAAGTTAATCGGAATTGCTAAAAAGGCTGTTGAAATTGGTGCAGAACTTTTTGTCCTTGACGACGGTTGGTTTGGAAAGCGTGATGACGATCGTTCTTCACTTGGTGACTGGTTTGATAACGTTGAAAAACTTGATGGTGGATTGGGCGTTTTAGGCGATAAAATTAGAGAACTTGGAATTGATTTCGGTATTTGGGTTGAACCTGAAATGATAAACGAAGATAGCGAGCTGTTTAGAGCGCATCCTGAATATGCAATGATTGTGCCAGGTAGAGAACCGCTTAGAAAAAGACATCAACTTATGCTTGATTTGGTAAATCCTGCTGTACAAGAATATTTGATTGAACAAATCGGCGACGTAGTTCAAAGAAGTGGCGCTGTGTACGTTAAGTGGGATAGTAACAGATTTATGTCTGATATGTTTTCACCTACGCTTGACAATATGGGTGAGTATTATCACAAATACATTTTGGGTTTATACAAAGTTATTGATGCTCTTAAAAAGAGATTTCCTGACGTTTTGTTTGAATCTTGTGCATCTGGTGGAGCGAGATTTGACTTAGGACTTATGTATTATATGCCTCAGGCTTGGTGCAGTGATATGACTGAACCGTGGCATAGAGTTCAAATTCAAGAAGGAACTTTGTGTGGCTATCCGCAGTCTTGTATGGGCGCTCACGTTACCGCGTGGAATAATAACTCGCTAGAAAATCGCTTTAACGTAGCGTGCCTTGGTGCTTTTGGTTATGAATTAGATTTGACCAAATCTAGCGACCAAGACATTGAGATAATGAAAAAACAAGTAGAGTATTATAAGCAACACCGTGAACTATTGCAGTTTGGTAAATATATTCCGCTTGATAGCGTATTTGGTGATAGAAAAACTTCTTCGTGGGTAATAGTAAATGACGACAAGAGTGAGGCTATCGCGTTTATCGGTGAAACGGTAGAACTTTGGAACACTACGTCAACGAAATGGAAATTTGACGGATTTGATAATGATGCCGTATATGAAATGAGCGTTCGTCCGCACTTTAACGTAGAAGAGAAATATGCGCTTAATGGTGAAGTGAGTGGCAGTGCGCTTAATAATTTCAATCTTTCTTTTGGAAAGTTGTTTACACAAGAGCAAAGATACGGATTGTTTACGTCAAATCTTTCTACAAGATTGATTTATTTCAAGAAAAAGAATTAAAAAATTACTATGTCACACATAGTAATTAGGTAAAATAACAACGAAAAAGGGCAAAAAATGAAGATTTCTAAACTAATTCCTACAATTAAAGACGCTATTTGGGGTGGAACTGCATTAAAGGAAAAGTACGGCAAAAAAACGGATAATAATCGCATTGCCGAGACTTGGGAGCTATCTTTTGATGAAAAAAATCCTTGTTATACGGAAGACGGAGTGCCACTTTATCAAGTCGCAACGGCTGAAGATTTAGGTATAAGACGTAAAGATTTTGATAAATTCCCGATGCTTATTAAGTTAATTGATGCAAAAAATGATTTGTCAATACAGGTGCATCCTGACGACTCTTATGCTAGACAGTTTGGTGAATATGGTAAAAACGAGACTTGGTATATTGTTTCAGCAGAGCCTGGCGCAGGTATCTACGTTGGATTTAAGCGTGACGTAACAAAAGAAGAAGTCGAAGACGCGATTAAAAATAATACAATCGTATCTTTGCTTAATTTCCGAGAAGTTAAAAGTGGGGACAGCATTTGTATTCCGCCCGGAACTGTTCACGCAATCGGAAAAGGGTGCTTGATATATGAAATTCAGCAAAACTGCGATATTACGTATCGAGTTTACGACTATGACAGAACGGATAGTAATGGTAACAAGCGCGAATTGCACGTTAAACAAGCGTTAGAAGTAATGGATTTTTCGCAATATAATCCAAAGCCTATTGCAATTAAGTCTGATGGACGTGTTATTTTTGCAACGCATAAATGCTTTACTGCAGGTACTTTTAACGTTGAAGGTAAAAAAGTATGTTCGACCGACAAAGTATCTTTTAAGTGCTATACTTGCATTGAAGGCGCAGGCAACGTAGAAGATATTTATTTTAATGAAGGCGATACGTTCTTTGTACCTGCAAATTACGGTAGGTTTACTATATACGGATATTCCAAACTTATTGTTGCTGAAATGCGAGCATACGCGTTTTTATCTAACTTTTTAGATGAAGGTGGGTTTGTTTTTGAACTCGTTGACAATAAAGGTAGAGTTATTACGTCGCATAAGATTGCTAATATTACGCCCGAAGAAGTGGATAACGTTGATGATTTTGCTTATGAAGTTATGCAAAAAGCGCTTAGCAAAGTTCATCTTTCGCCTAGACAACTAAAATAGAATATATTGTTTTC
>JAZOUI010000110.1:0-3169 GCA_045658145.1 Pumilibacteraceae bacterium | reverse complement strand
CGCTTTCCCATTTGCACGAGAATAGCAAGTTCTTCCTCGACCGTTCTTTGTTGAATTAATTCTTCCTTTTTATCAATCATCATCCGCTCCACTTTTCAAATTTTTCAAAACCTTTTCAAGTTTTACGATTTCCATCAAAAGTTTTGCGTCCTTGCTTTGCTCGTATTCTTTTACAATACGCGATTTATCTTGCTCAATCTTCTTGATTTTGAGTCGTTTTACACAGTTTTCGTACTGCCTACGAAGTGACTCCTCGTCATCCGTCATAAACTGATATTCGGCAATCGCAAGCAAAGTTTCCGGCGTTTCGATATCGTAAAGCGAAGAAAGTCTAGGCGTTTGACCTTGCTTGATTTTTTCATTACAATACTCATAGATACGTCTATCGTCCTCACGAGTAAGGAGCGTATAAATGTCGTCTTCTTCGTTAACGTATGACTTTCCGTGCACCACGCTAGCGATAATAAACAACTCGGCTTTATCGCGATTAGGCGATGACGTAGGCTCGTTTTGCTGTCGCGTGGGCTGATTTTCTTCCACTACCGAAATATCCGCTTGCTTTCTAAGCGCATCAAACGAATAGCCCGTATTCTTATGAACTATCTTCAAATACTCTTCTTGCTCAACAGGGTTGTCCAGCGCCTTAATAACCTTCATTGCCTCAATGCCGTACGAAGATTTGCCGTCGGGCGTGGTAAGGTCATAACGCTTGCGCAGTACTTCAAGTTTATAAGCCGTAAGCGTAAGCGCCTCGTTAAGAAGTTTTTGGTACGCCTCTTTTCCACGCTCTTTAATAAGATCGTCGGGATCAAGTTCATCAGGAAGACAAACGACTTTTACGTTAAGCCCCATTTTGCTCAAAATATCAAGACCACGCATTGTTGCAAGTTGTCCTGCATTATCTCCGTCATAACTAACGTAAACGTTAGTAGAATAATTGCGCAAAAGTTTTGCTTGAGTTTCGGTAAGCGCAGTACCCATATTTGCAACAGCCGTATCAAAGCCTGCTTTGTGGAGTGCAAGCACGTCCATATATCCTTCGCAAATGATTACGTAATTGATTTTTTCACGTTGTTTTTTCTTTTTGAGAAGGTTTATCGCATATAGCGTTTTGCTCTTATCAAAAATAAGCGTGTTAGTGGAATTAACGTACTTTCTAGTTATATGTGTCTCGGGCGTAATAAGTCGTCCGCCAAAAGCAACCACTTCACCAAAATTATTGATGATAGGTATCATAAAACGGCCATAGAAAACGTCGTACCAGTCAGCACCACGCTGAGCAATAAGCCCTGCATCTTTCATTTCCGTTTTCGTGTACCCTTTGCTTTCAAGAAAATCGATAATATCATTACCGTCAATGCTTACGCCAAAACCAAAACGAGTGACAAGGTTATTGGGAATTTGTCGAGACTTGATATAATCAAGCGCATTTTTCGCTTTTGGCGAAGAAAGATTGTCGTGGTAATGCTTTGCAGCATCTCGCATAAGAGCATAAAGCCTTTCTTTCTTTTCCCTTGCTTTACCATCGTCTTCCTTAAAACCCGACTGTGGTAGTTCAAGTTTAACTTCGTCAGCAAGCATTTTTATAGCGTCAATACGGTCAATGCTTTCAATTTTTTGAATAAACGAAATGACGTTACCACTCTCTTTACAACCAAAACAGTAGTAATATTGACTGTCTTCGTTGACAACAAACGACGGAGCTTTTTCATGGTGAAAAGGACAACAACCCCAATGTTTGTTGCCTTTTCTCTTAAGCGGTACGTAACGCGAAATAACGTTAACAATATTTACCTGCGAAAGTAATTTTTCTATAAATTCTTTCCAATCGTTTGCCAAAAAAATAGTTCCTTTAATTAAAATTTCGACCAGCTTTTAGGAATAGTGATGTCTTCATACACGCGAACTGCGTACTGGTCACTCATCATAGAAATATAGTCGCACACTTTTTGTTCGAGCGTGCTGTCCATATCCAAAAATTCACGGGGAATAGCATCCTTGTGACTATAGAAATACTCGTACAAGAATTTTATCATATCAATGGCTTTATGCTCTTCCACCTTCGCAATAGACGAACGGTAAACTTTGTCAAACATAAACTTTCTAAGCCCCATAATCTTCTCTTTGAATTCTTCAGACGGGCTTACTTCGCTTTTGCCGTAACTGTTCTCAATCATATCCACAATCATTGAGTTGATACGCGCGCTGTTGCTAAAGCCAAAAGTTTGACGGAATTCAAGCGGAATATCGTCGGGAGAAAGCACTCCGCCACGGATAGCGTCGTCAATGTCGTGATTTATGTAAGCAATTCTGTCGCTCCAAGCGACAACGTGTCCTTCGGGCGTTGATGCGTTACCACGGCTAGTGTGATTAAGTATGCCGTCGCGCACTTCAAACGTAAGGTTCATACCCTTGCCGTTATACTCCAAAAAGTCCACCACTCGAAGTGACTGTTCGTTATGTTCGAAGTGGGTAAACTCGTTAAGCGCACGCTCGCCTGCGTGACCGTAGGGCGTATGTCCAAGATCGTGGCCCAAACTAATCGCCTCGGTAAGATCTTCATTAAGGCGCAAAGCACGCGAAATAGAACGAGCAATCTGGCTTACTTCTAGCGTATGCGTAAGTCTAGTGCGGTAATGATCGCCTTCGGGCGCAAGGAAAACTTGCGTTTTGTGTTTAAGGCGACGAAACGCTTTGCAATGGATAATTCTATCTCTATCGCGCTGAAACTCAGTTCGAGTTTGGCTTTCAGGTATTTGAATTTGTCGCCCACGAGTGTCTTGCGAACGCGTCGCAAAGGGGGACAAATAACTTTTTTCTATCTCGTACGTTATTGACTTATAATCTTTCACTTTTCTCACCCATTAGATATTACAAGCAAATTTTTTTAAATGCAAGCGTTTTTATGCACTTTCAAGCAAAAATATAAAATTTTTTTGTAAAAATTTGCACTTAAATAAAATATTATTTTATTATGCGACATCTCTTGACTTTGTTTTTGACAATTTGTATAATTAAATCAAGATTTTTGCAACCAAAAGGAGAAAATTATGAGAAAATATCTTTTACCACAAAACGGAAATTTTTACAAAGCAAATTTTCACACTCACTCAACCATTTCCGACGGCGTATGGTCTCCACAAAAAATCAAAGAAGAGTATCCAAAGCG
>JAZOUI010000109.1:0-1589 GCA_045658145.1 Pumilibacteraceae bacterium | reverse complement strand
AGTAAACGTAGTTAAGAAGATCACCCGAAAAAGAATTGATATAAATTCTATCCGCAAGTCCGTATTCTTCAATCATCGCAATCGTTTTGTCACACGATTCGTAGCCAAAAGCGTGGCTGTCTTCGGGGTAATCTTTAAGTTCGATATTAAGTTCAATATCTTTTCTATCCTTAACGAGTTCAAAAAATTCACGCAAGGTAGGAACTTTTTCGCCAGCAAACTGCTCGCCCTTCTTAACGCCAGCGTCAACGGCAAGCACTTCTTCTAACGTATGCTCCCTTACTAATCCACTACCCGTCGTCGTACGATCAAGCCCATGGTCGTGAATACACACAAGCTGTCCGTCCTTCGTCATATGAACGTCCGTTTCAATCATATCAATATCGCACTCAAGTGCCTTGCGAAAAGCAAGCATAGTATTTTCGGGATATTTTCCCATATAGCCACGATGCGCAGCAAGTCTTACCTTTTTCATTTTGCCCTCCAAAGTTTTATTGAAGTTATTATATACTAGGTAAACTTAAATGTCAATAAATTCACCCAACAATTTTGAACAAATATCCGTGGTGCTTTTTAAGAATACCATTTTCAATCTCGTCACCTAAAATCAGTTCGAGTTTGCCACTTTTTAATGATGAAATAGACATATCACAAGTCGTATGAACAAATAAATAATTCGCGTTTGCATATACAACGGCATCAGTTTCACTATACAAATGAACACCTGCATTTTCACAAAAACGACGTAGTACGTCTACTTCCGTTTCACAATTTTCCTCGGTAATAACAAAGCAATTACGCGTAGATACAAGTGCCTTTACTTCGTCATTAACCTTCTTAGCAAGCACAATTACGGCCTTGTAATTATCGCCTATTTTATCAATATCACTTAGTAAAAATCCGTCGTACGGTGCGCCGATAAGCCCCAGTTGTTTGCGAGTATGATAACACACCTTAAATCGCGTTTCGTCATCAACGCCCTCTTCTACTCGCTCATCAATAACCACCACTATTTCCGTCGCGTTAGTATACGGCCTATCTACCTCACTTTGCATAAGCGAATGCAGTCTTTCCATCAAATCCATATAGCGCACGTCAGCATACCAGCCACCCCACATATCAAACCACCAAAACGCGTGTCTGTTAATAAATGCACGCGCAAAGTGCTGTTTGATGTTTTCCACGGCAAGATTATACTCTCTACCATACCAAACAGGCTTGTCAAAATGCGGAATAGGAAACGGGGGACGTGTAAGATGCGTACGCGTATCATTTTCAGAAAAATAAAGTTTCCCGTGCGCCTTCAGCGAGCCAAGCGGTAACATATACGGATGATCAACGCCATAACCACGTTCAAGCATATACGAAACGGGACTACATAAAAAGTCAACGTCTGCGCTTTCTAGCACGTCACGAAGCGCATGCTGGCAAGTTACCTTGTCCGGCGACTCAAAAGTGTAACCGTAAAAAGCCCCCACCACAAGTTTACGTTCGGTCAAATCTTTAATAAACGATGCATACTCTCTTATACGCTTTGCCACCATTTGTGACAAAAAAGTGTACAACGTACCCTCGTCATCGTGAAGTCG
>JAZOUI010000108.1:0-2387 GCA_045658145.1 Pumilibacteraceae bacterium | reverse complement strand
CGATCTTGTGCTTTGCGTCGTCAATTTCAAGCGCAACAACAGCAAGTTTCTTGCCAACGTATTTCTTAAGGTCGCGAACAAATCTTTCTTCTACTTGAGATGCGGGAATGAATACGTTGTAAGTGCCAAGTTTAGCGGTAAGGCCCTTTTCAACGTTTCTATCAATGGTAAGACTAAACTTCTCGCCATTTCTAATCGTCTCAACTACTTTGTCTGCTTCCTTGATTTCATCAACAGCTTTCTTTGAAAGCAAGATGCAACCGGTCTCGTTATCTTTTTTGCCGATCTTGACCTCCAATTCCTCGTCCTTTGCGTAATCAGCGGGATTGTACGAACCGTCAATATTAACGTCGGATGCGGGAATAAATCCGTCGTTCTTGCCACCGATACGGAGCATAATGCCCTTTTCATCGGCAGAAATAACCGTACCTTTTACGCGTTTGCCTTCTTTGTAACTGACGAAAGATTTGTCAACTGCTTCGAGAAATTCAGTGTCTTTAACGTCTGCAAAATTTTTTTCCATGTACTCTTTTACCTCCGTAATCAGCTCGTCTGGAGCTGACGCACCTGCTATTATTCCTACAACATCTTCGGTGCTAAAATTTATTTTTTTTACGTCGTCGATGCTTGCCACGCCGAACGAACGACATTTGGGCGAACAAGACAGTTCAATTAACTTTCTCGTGTTCGAACTTTTAGTACTTCCCACTACCAAAACTTTGTCACACAAGTCAGCCAAAGATCTTGCCTCATTTTGACGACTAACAGTAGTATAACAAATTGTGTCAAATATTTCAACTGTTTTATTGCACTCTTTTCGAATTTTTTTCAAAATTTTCTCATATTTTTGCGTCGAAAAGGTAGTTTGCGTTACAAAACACAATTTTTCTTCGTTTTTTAAAGAAGAAAAGTCAAATTCTTCGTCGACAATTGTCGCGCTATCATCACACCAACCGTTTATTCCAACAACTTCTGGATGGCGTTCGTTTCCTATTATAATAATATGAAAACCATCGTCATAATGCTTTTGTACAATAGCGTGTATCTTTTTTACGAACGGACAAGTCGCGTCGATAAGCGTAAAATTTTTGTTTTTGATTTGATCGTAAACACTCTTTTTTGCGCCGTGTGAACGAATAATTACCGCTGCGTTTTCACTAGTAATCTCATCAACGTTTTCTACGCTTTTCACTCCTGCATCAGCCAGTTTTTTTAATACGATTTCATTATGAATAATGTCACCGTAAGTGTAAGTATTTTCACCAGCATTTTTATATGCAGTTTCTACCGCCGACCTAACGCCAAAGCAAAATCCGCTGTTTTTAGCAAAAACTATTCTCATTGATTATTTTCCTTACTTTTTTTCAATTGCTTTTTTGCTTTTTTCTCAGCCTTGATTTGTGCTTTTATCGTTTGTTTAAGTTCTTTTAGGCGTAACTTATATGCCTTTTTGTCTTGCTTAATTTTGCGCTTTTCTTCCTTCCAACGCTTGTTTGCTACGTAATCGTTAAGATAATCTTGCGCTTTTTTCATTTCTTGCTCGATTTTTTCAGCGGCTTTTTCAATCGTAGCATTATCTACTTTGCCTTGCGCAAATTCATCAAGCGTAAACATAGGCGCAATATAAACGTAGTTCCTGCAAAACAGTTTTTGCTTATGATGTATCATTACAGGAACAATCGGAGCATTGCCTTTAAGTGCAAACATTGCACTACCCGTCTTAACTTCTTGCAAAGTTTCATCATCTTTATTACGCGTTCCTTCAGGGAAAATGCTAAGTCCTTCTCCCTTGCGAAGAACGGTAAGAATTTTTTTAATAGCGGACAAATCGGCTTTGCCCCTATCAATAGTTATAGCATCAGCATTTTTCATAAGCCAACGCATAAAACCAACTTTTTCAAGTTCCTTTTTTGCAACAAAATGTCTGTATCCGTAAACGTTGACACCTACCAAAATAATGTCAATCATTGATAAATGGTTGGACACAGTAATAACCTTTTGTGGCACAGGCATATTTTCATAGCCGATTACTTTTGCCGGGAAAAGTAACTTCATCGGCCAGTATGCAATTGCTCGAAGTGTGGTATAAAACCTATTCATTTTAGTCTCCCAAAACGGAAATCATCTTATTTATAACTTCTTCAATCGTCATTTCCGTAGTGTCAATTTCAGTAGCGTCATCTGCTTTTTTCAAGGGTGCAAGCGCGCGATGCGAGTCGTTATAGTCACGGGTAATAATGTCTTGCTTGATTTTTTCAAACGTACATTCTTCACCCTTTGCAATCAACTCTTTATAACGTCTATTCGCTCTCTCATCTGCGCTAGCGGTAAGGAAAAATTTATAATCCGCATTAGGTAAAACGTACGTTCCGATATCACGTCCGTCC
>JAZOUI010000107.1:0-3867 GCA_045658145.1 Pumilibacteraceae bacterium | reverse complement strand
GTATTCGAAATTTAGGTTTTCTATTCTAACGGGCATATTTTATTTACTAACTCCTCGTAAGTAGTAACGTCTTCGTCAATAGCCACTCCCTTTGCGCGCAAACGGTTAGCAACACGACTAGCGAGCGGAACGGTAAGTCCTATGGATTCAAGTTCATCTTGGCGTTTGAAAATTTCTTTTCCGCCCTGCATATAAACTCTACCTTCGTTCATTACTATAATGCGGTCAGCGGTAACTGCCTCTTCCATAAAGTGCGTTATCATAACTACCGCCATACCTTCTTTTTTATTAAGTTCGTTAACAACGCGCATAACGTCCGCCCTGCCACCGGGGTCAAGCATAGACGTCGATTCGTCCAGCACCATAACGCGTGGACGGAGCGCAAGTACGCCTGCAATAGCTACGCGCTGTTTTTGCCCACCGCTAAGTCGGTGCGGAGTGCCTTCGCGATACTCGTACATTCCTACGCTTTTAAGCGATTCATATACTCTTTCTCGAATTTGGTCGGACGGCATACCTATATTTTCAGGGCCGAAAGCAACGTCGTCTTCGATAATCGTCGCAACCATTTGGTTATCGGGATTTTGGAAAACAACGCCTACGTTACGGCGTATATCAAACAAATTCTTCTCGTTCGCCGTATCAAGCCCTGCTACCGTGACTTTGCCCTTATCAGGCACAATAAGCCCGTTCATAAGTTTAGCCAAAGTGCTTTTGCCCGAGCCGTTATGTCCTACGATAGCGACAAACTCGCCTTCTTCAATAGACAAACTAACTCCGTTTACGGCTCTAACTTCGGTGTCCGTAGCGCGATTATACGTGAAATACACGTCTTGTAACTGAATAATACTCATCTTAAACATTATACTCTTTTGGCAGTTTTAAGGCAAGTATTTGAGTGACAATCAAATAAATTTTGCTTTTTTTGTCACTCGCAATACACTTTAACGCACTAAAAACACAATTTTTGAGCATTATTACATAATATTGCGATTAAATTCTTTAAAAATGATTGATTATTGATATTTTTTGTGGTAAAATGTTATTGAGTAAAACGTTTACTCGAATCTTCTACGTGAATAGCGGAGGCACTATGCAAAAAATTATCGCGATAGCCAACCAAAAGGGGGGCGTAGGTAAAACTACGACTTGCGTCAACTTGGCTAGTTATCTTGCTCTAATGGGTAAAAAAGTTTTGGCTGTGGATATCGACCCACAAGGCAACTGCTCGAGCGGTTTCGGCATCGACAAATCCAAAGTCAAATACTCCACTTACAGCGTACTTTCAGGTGAAGTGGATATCAAGTCCGCCGTTCAACCCACTTGCGTTAAAAACTTGGACATCTTACCGTCCAACATTGACCTTGCAGGTGCTGAAGTTGAACTAGTTGGCGTTGAAGACCGTGAAAAAGTGCTTAAAAAAGTGCTTGCTCCCGTGCGCAACGTGTACGATTATATTCTTATCGACTGTCCGCCCTCACTTGCACTACTTACCGTAAACGCGCTTACGGCGGCAAGTTCGATACTTATTCCTATCCAAGGCGAGTATTACGCTCTTGAAGGACTTAGCCAACTTATGAACACTATAAAACTGGCTAAAAAGTTCCTTAATCCCCAACTTGAAGTAGAAGGCGTTGTCTTGACAATGTACGACAATCGTTCGCGTCTTGTGCAAAACGTTACCGAAGAAATTTACAAGTTTTTCGGTAAAAAAGTTTTTGCTACCAAGATCCCTAGAAACATCCGTCTTGGCGAAGCGCCCAGTTATGGTCTACCCGTTATGCTGTTCGAACCCAAGTGTGTAGGCTCGATCGCATACAAAGCGTTTGCTGAAGAATTCCTCACGCGTAACGGCGAAAAATTCGACAAGATTACGGACGTAAGAATATTAAAACGTAAAGTCTAAAACGACAATATAATACATAAACGGCGCATAACGTTATGTGCCGTTTTATTTTTAATCATACTTTAATTTTTATATTATTGACAAATTTCTAAACCTATGATACAGTATAGGTGAAAACTAAAATAAGGAGAGTTATTATGAACAATTCTTGGTTATCGATAAAAAGATCGCTAAATAAGATTAGAAAAGTAAACCGAAAAGCAATGTTCATCATTTTGGGTGCGCTTACGGCTGTCATACTTTTTATAAGCATCTATCTTGCGCTCGTGCCTTTTAACTTTTATCACGGCGGATTCAGAACGCTAATTGCTATTTTGCTTTTGCTGTGGAGCACGCCGTTGTTTTTCGTAGATAAGAACAAGCCTATCCCTCCTATTAAAAAAAGTTGGTGGCAAATTCCTTTCTACACGGCTATCGCGTATATAGGCGTAATGCTAATTTTAACAATCGGTGCAACTCCCCTGTTTAACGCAACGGCGTATCGTGATTTAATCAACGTACACGACAATCAAACCTTTGCTAGCGAAGTGGAAAACTACGACACTATGCAAATCCCCGTCGTTGACAAGGCGCTCGCTCAAAAACTGGGCGACAAAAAACTAGGCGAAGACAATCTTGGCTCGCAATACAACGTGGGCAAATATTATATGATATGCCACAACAACAATCTTTACTGGATTGCACCTATTGAGTTTAACGGATTTTTCCCGTGGACAAACCGTCGCACTTCGCCCGGCTACGTTATGATTAATGCAAACGACCCTGCCGACGTGAGAATTGTAAAATACGAACTACACTATACCGATTCGTCGTATCTGTGGGAAGACCTTAACAGACAAAATTACTTTGGCAATCTTACCGCTTGGCGTGCTAACGAGGCGCATCTCGAACTTACCGACGAAGGCGAACCGCGTTACGTCGAAACGGTTTACGTCAATCGCATAGGGCTTACGGGTGGATACGACGTTGCTGGAATTATTATCACGAACCCTAACACGGGCGCATCCGAATATTGCGATTATTTGCAAGCGCCGTCCTGGATTAACCACGTTATAACTGAAGACGTTATCGTCGATCAATTAAACTACTGGGGAACTTACGTAAACGGATTTTTTAACTCTATCTTCGCTAAAAAAGACGTTTTGGAAGTAAGCACAGGCATAAATTACGTTTACTCTAACGGCAATATGTATCTTCAAACGGGTATGACTAGCGTGGGCGGTGACGAATCAATCGTTGGCGTTATGATGGTTGATATGCGCACGAAAGAGGCGTTCTTCTACCGTATAGGTGGCGCTACCGAATACGCAGCGTCGCAGTCGGCAATAGGTAAAGACCAAGAAAAGCGTTACACTTCGTCCGATCCCATTATGATAAACCTTGACGGAGTGCCCACCTACTTTATTATGCTTAAAGACGACGAAGGTCTTGTTAAACGTTACGCTTACGTAAACGTTTCCGATTACCGCCTCGTTTCTACTGCCGACACGAAAACTAGCGCGCTTATTGAGTACAAAAAACTTATCCAAATAGAAAACGAAACTCCTGCCGAAGAATACGAGATTGCTGATATCCGTCAGGTAATTATAGGCGGAAATACCGTTTACTATATCAAACTAAAAGCAACGGCAACTACTCCGAGTGGTTGGGAAGAATACGTATTCTCCGCGCCTATTGAACTCGATCCGTCACTTCCTTTCAAAAAGGCAGGCGACAAAATAAAAATCCGTTACGAATACAATAACGGAATTTACGAAATTAGTTCAATTGAAAAATAAAAGCGTATAAAACAAAAAACGGGCTACCACGTGGTAGTCCGTTTTTATTTTACAAATAAATTTTACTCTCCCAAAAACAATGATGCCGCGCCGATAAGACCTGCGTCGTTACCAAGTTCAGCCACCAAAAGTTCAACGTACGGAGATTTTTCACCACCGTACCAGTATCTTTGAATATACTCT
>JAZOUI010000106.1:0-1779 GCA_045658145.1 Pumilibacteraceae bacterium | reverse complement strand
TGTATTCAACGCTTGCGCCCTTCTCGATTACGCAATCCGTCAAATTGTTTCCACAGCCAAGGCGCGCGCCTTCGCGCACACGCGTTCTGCCCATAATGACGTTATTGTGTCCTACCACAACGCTGGGATCAATAGTTACGTCACATCCGATAACCGTACCTGCAAGGTCCTCAAAATAAACGCCTTGTTCCATATGGTAATCCAAAATTCTATTTTTCAAAATATCGGTTATTAGCCCAACTTGCTTAAAACTAAACGCCGTAATAAAATCTTCTTCGTCAAAATAGAAAGTGTCGTTGGTATAAATTTTATCGGAGTTATGCACAAAAGCGCAACTAAAAACGTAACCTCTAGTCATTTTAAGCACGTTTCGACCGCTATTGTACGCTTCTTCGACGGCAGAGTAAATAGTTTTTCGCGTAATAAGGGGCGTGTCTGAATAGAGTACGACAATATAATCATACCCTTCGAGCGCAAACGGACGAACTAAAAGAGGCAAATCAATGGACTTATCTTCATCCACCACGCTAACGGGCGCATCACCAAAGGACAGTTTTACCCAGTCTAGCATACTTTTGCCCAAAACCGAGATGTCAGACGTGCCACCCATTTTGTCGTACGCCGTTTTTAATATTAAACCGCAAAATTTCTTACTCATACTTATTATATTATAAACATAATCGTCGATTTTTGTCAACTTTTATCCATACTTAAAACAATATTTTTAAGTTTAATCATTATTTTCCATAGCGCTCTTCTTTTTTTCGCGCACCGCTTTGAAAAAACTGCTAATTTGATTAGCGCATTCTTCCATTAGCACTCCGCCCACTACTTCGGCACGGTGATTAAAACGCTTGTCCTCAGCCAAATTCATTATGCTACCACAACATCCGAAACGGTGATCGAATGCACCGAACACAACCTTATCAACACGAGAATTGACTATTGCCCCTGCGCACATAACACAAGGCTCAAGCGTAACGTAAAGCGTACAGCCCGACAAATTCCTTCTGCCCAGTTTCTTGCCTGCTCTACGCAAAACTATGATTTCAGCGTGTGCCGTAGGATCAAAGTCGATTTCACGGCGATTGCCCGAGCGCGCAACGATTTTTCCGTCGCACACCACAAGCGCGCCCACGGGAATATCGCCCTTTTTAGCCGCCTTATCAGCAAGCGCAATACACTTTTTTATGTACTTTTCGTCTTGTGTCAATTTCATTTTTCTTCCTTATAATTCGCCTAACAAAATAAGCGGTAACTGTAAATTTCTATTTATTTCATCTTCCGTAAGAGCGTTGTCGCTTAACGGATGAGTAAACTTGTCGTCTATAATTTCCACCGTAAACGCTGGGATTTTAAGTGCGCTTATGCACCAATCTTTGTATCCGCCTGCGCTAGTAGTTTTATCTTCTGCTAGCGTATAGCCAAGATACTCGTTCAGCCTTTTAGCAATAGCAAAGTCACGTCTTTTATCGACATCATTTTGATAAAAATACCAGTAAAGTTCTTGCCCTTTCGCGTGATAACTGACAGTAGCACTTGGACGAATATCAAGCGTGAAATCACGTATCGCCTTGCTTTCCCTAGCGCAAAACGGGTACTTACCCACGTAATTCTCGATAGACGGAAAAAAGGTGTTTTTTGCTCCCTTTCCCCAACGCGCATCAAAGTTTACGTTAAGGTCAACGCCGTTGATATTTGCTTTCCACAATGAAAAACCACCGTATACGTCCCTTGCCGTTTGTAAAAATTCGTCATTTTTAGGGAAATAATCAGCGC
>JAZOUI010000105.1:0-1614 GCA_045658145.1 Pumilibacteraceae bacterium | reverse complement strand
CCTTATATTTTATAATACATACTTTTACATATATATTATACAAAAGTATTTTTTACAAATCAATACCATATTGTGCAAATAATATTGCATTTTGTGCTTTATTATGTTATAATATAAATATGAATTATTTGTACACACAATTTAACAACGTCACACACTCGTACGTCTTCACTAATAACGAAAACGACTTTGAATCACACTCGCACACTTCCTACGAACTTTTATACGTTGTAAGAGGCGCAGGAACTTTCATTGTAGGAGATCGTTCTTACGAGTTTTCGGACGGAACACTTTTCTTTATTCCGCCTGGCGTTTATCACGTTTTGCAAACGTCACGCAAAAGCACTTATGAACGTCACGTCATTAACTTTGCGCCCGAACTTATGCCACCACTACAAATCAACAGCGAAATCGTAATGAAGGCAAATGACGACATCTTGTCCGCTTATGAAAAAATATGCAGATACGCTCACACTTGCGACGAAAAGGTGTATTACGTCCTTTTGTGCTCGCTTGTGAACGAAATAGTAATCGCTTTGTCCGTACACTCACCCACTACTAACAAGTCCGAAAAGTTACCATTAATAGTGAGTAACGCCATCAACTTTATATCCGAACACATACACGACAACTTAACTGCCGACAGTATTGCAAAAGCCTTGTTCGTGTCAAAATCTTACTTGTGCCACTTATTTATCAACACAATGAAAACGGGTATTATGCGCTACGTTCGTACGCGAAAAATGTACGTTGCGCGCGACTACATACAACGCGGATATAGTGTAATAGAAACGGCTCAATTACTCGGATACGAAAGTTATCCTACGTTCCTGCGCAATTACAAATCCGAATTTTCAATTACCCCAAGCGCGCAAAAACAGTTATAAAAAATAAAACGACAGGACGTTTAGCCCTGTCGTTTTTTATTGTTTTCATAGTTGAACAACAATTCAACTATTTCATTATTCGGCAAAAATAGACAAAGAACTGCACTTTTAGGCGTTTTTGCACAAAAAAAGGGCTTATCTAATCGATAAGTCCTTTTATTTGTAAAAATATTACGCTAGATTAAACCAACTCGATAATAGCCGATTCTGCAGCGTCGCCACGACGGTTACCAAGTTTGATAATGCGGGTATAACCGCCCATCTGACCTAATTCTTTACCGCGTTGGGTATACTTGGGAGCATACTCATTGAACATTTTTTCGAGAAGGGGGTGTTGGATGTTCTCAGTACGAGCCTTAAAGTTCGCCTTGCTCTCCTTTTCCTTTCTCTGTTCCTGAAGGTCGTAAACGTAAGCCATAATCTTACGACGAGCAGCAAGTTTCTTAGGTCCGTCGTTAATAACTTCAACCTTGATTTCCTTGTCGTTCTTTTTACGTACTTCTACTTTCTTTACGGTATCGGTATAGGTATTGATAGCTGCGGTAAGAAGTTTTTCAGCAATTTTTGCAACTTCTTTAGCGCGTGCCAAAGTAGTTTCAATTTTGCCGTTCCACAAAAGTTCAGTAACCTGATTTCTAAGCAAAGCCTCTCTTTGGTCGGTAGGCTTGCCTAATTTTCTCTGAATTGCCATAATGTCCTCCTAATCTTCGTTGCTTCTAAGGTCAAG
>JAZOUI010000104.1:0-5828 GCA_045658145.1 Pumilibacteraceae bacterium | reverse complement strand
TTAGTTTTTCTCATAAGCAAATCTCCTTAAATAGCCATATACGTTATACGTCGTTTACTTATTTCCTATCTTTCTAATATCATACGGAGTCGCTTGATATACGCAGTAGTTAAGCCAGTTAGATACAAGCAACGATTCGTGCGCGCGCCAAATAAGCGGATGCGGTTTCGTTGGGTCGTCGTTCTCGTAATAATGCACGGGAAGATCAGGATTGAGTCCTTTCTTCATATCACGAATATATTCCCCTTCAAGCGTTCCACTATCATATTCGCCGTGACCGAATACGAAAACTTTTCGTCCGTCTTTACTCGCAGCCAAATATACACCAGCCTCGTCGCTATATGCAAGCACGCTAACCTCTTTTACTGCCTTGATTTCGTCCATCGTGATGTCGGTAAAACGCGAGTGAGGCGCATAGAAATAATCGTCAAATCCACGAACAAGCGGACTCGTTCTATGACGAACGTGATGCTTAAACACGCCGAAAATTTTCTTTTCCTGCAACGTTTTATTTACACCGTAATAGTAGTACATTGCCGCTTGAGCAGCCCAGCAAATAAACATAGACGAATAAACGTTCTTGCTCGCCCACTCCATTATTTCGCTAATTTCTTTCCAGTACGCAACTTCCAAAAAGTCCATTTTTTCAATAGGCGCACCGGTAATAACCAAGCCGTCGAACTTTTCACCCGACTGCACGATTTCATCAAACGTCTTGTAAAAAGAACGCAAATGTTCTTCCGTAGTATTTTTACTAACGTAACTTGCCGTGTTCAAAAACACCACTTCTACCTGAAGGGGTGTATTACCGATAAGACGGAGAAGTTGTGTTTCCGTATCGATTTTGTTAGGCATAAGATTGAGAATAGCCACTCTAAGCGGACGAATCTCCTGCATTTGAGCACGTTCGTACGTCATTACGAAAATATTTTCATTTTCAAGAAATTGTCTTGCAGGTAAGTCTTTTGGTATTTTTACGGGCATTGTCTTTCTCCTTTTCGCCTTCTTTCTCAATATATATTATAAACTTAATAAATAAAATAGTCAAGAAAAATAAATAACTGCTTAACGATTTACCATAGTTGCAGTTAAAAATAAAAAAGGTCAGGTTGCGATACGATAGTCACAACCTAACCTTAAAGAAAAAGGAAGATGAAGAAAAGGCTTGTTATAGTTTATTTATTGCTTTCGATTTCCAAATAGGAAAGCGGATTGACAAGTTTTCCGTTTTCAAAAATTTCAAGATGCAAATGCACGCCGTCACTATTCTCGCTTAGCATAGTTCCCGCTACTCCGATTTGCGCCCCTGCGCTTACTTCGTCGCCTTCTTTAACGGACGAAGATGCGAGCGATTTATACACCGAAACTAGTCCGTTTTCGTGCGTAACTGTTACTACCACTCCTTCAAGCGTGGTCTGTTCAATTTTACTAACCTTACCGTTAGCGATTGATTTAACGGGCGCATTTTCGCTTGCGGTTACGTCAATGCCGTTGTGCGTACGCCACATATTGAGCGACGGCATATACACTAGTTTGTCAAGCGACGCCTCGCGAATAACCGTAGCGCCGTCAATAGGCAAAACAAACTGTAATGCAGTATTGCCCGTATTAACTGACGGCTCTTCTTGCTCGCCACCTTCAGGTGTTTCCACAACGGGCGGAAGGATGCTTTGATTAGGATTAGCGAGCGCTACGCCCAAAATAATTGCGAGCGCCAAGATTACAAGTGAACAAATTGCGATTACTACGTACGAAAGACTTTGATTGGAATTTTTAGTCTCGGAATTAGAATAAGTTTTCATTAAATTTACCTCCGTGCAAATGATTGTGGACACATTTGCAAATTTTATACACACGTTTACAAAAAAATTTTAGGCTACACACGTTTAATAACTGCCCTTTATCAGCGGACTGCCCACTACGACTTTTTTGCCGTCGCACGCTACCATCATATTGACTGCGCGCCCGTACACGTAGACAACGTTACTTATAAGGGGAGAATATGCGTAGATAATTTTTTGGTCATCAACTTTTTCGCTAAATAAAACAGTTGCTCCGTACTCATCCAAAAATCGCTTACTATCTTCCTCGTTTCCCCAAAAGTCAATGCGCTCATACGCGCCACGAATATTAAAAAGGGGCTGTTCTTCATATATAATTTCTTCGCCATTTTGCAAAAACGCCGTATAACGTCCTTGCCCGTTTTGCAAACACAAGCCGTTATCGAAACAACGTGACGCTACTGCCAAACACGCCACGGCGACGAACAACACTAATCTTTTATACAGAACGCTCATTTTCTAAAAAACAAAAAATCCTCCGTTTTTATACGAAGGATTTTAGTCAAAATTTAGGTTATTTATACTACGTTATTTTAAGTTTTTTGCTATTTGGTCGATGGCAATAGTAGCGTAAGATGCAAAGCCGTGATCCTGACTACCTACAACTGTCTTATATTCCCACAAAGTATTTGTTTTCTCCACCATTCCACCAAAGAATTTTTTGCAATCGCGAGCAAGCACTTCCCACTCTTTTCTTTCGATAAGCGTACAAATGCGCAAGTAAAAACCTATAAATGCATTTACTTCTACAAAAGGTTTTTTGCTTTTATCAAAACTTTCAAAACCATCTTTAATATAGTTATTAAGTGCAAAATAACGGGGGTCGTCTAGATCGATTTTGCAAAATAACGCCATATAATACTGACATGCCTCGGATGAATTTTGGGTATTTACCATCTCGCCGTTTTGCAAAATAGCGTTATCAACAAACAGTTCTCCGTCAAATGCACGCTCAGCAATAATTACGCGTAATCTATTTGCTTTTTCCACCATCTCAGGATAACCATATAACGTACCTACGCTTTCAAGCACCTGACAGTAAAGCGCATTAGTGGGCCAGTTGATATCTTTTGTCCATTGATTTGCCGTTGACCACTCGACAAAGTTCCACGACGGCAATTGGCGCAAAAGCCCTTCATCAGTTTCCGAACGCGCCAAAGCGTTTAGGATAGAATTTACACTATTACGAAAAAGTTCCTTATCAACGTTTACGTTTCTTTGAGTTAGGTATTCACATACTTCCAAAACGTACCACATTGCCCATTGCGGAATAAACTTACCACCTAGTTGAATATCAGAAGGATAGCACATAGGCACGTATCCGTCCACAATTTCACCATCATTTTCATAAAGACGGTAATTCTCCAAAAAGGCGTCTTCGGTTTGCGTATTGCCCATCAAAAAGTGTTCCACTCTGCCCGTAAACCACGAATCACATAACCAGCCTGCGCGCTCGCGTGACGGACAGTCGAAATACAAATCTAACGCGTTATGCGAAAACGTGCGCTTTGCGGCATCAAAAACTGCTTTTAACTCGTTGTCCACTATAGAAACGTCCCTCGAATTAGACATATCGCGAACAAACGTACGAACGCCTAATTTTTCAAGAGTTACGCTACCACTCTTAACAAACAATGCAACGTAGCGACAAACGTACGGCTCGAACGAATAGAAATCTAACGGCTCGCCATTTGTGATAATTTCAATAGTATTATGCGCGTTTATTTGAGTAAAGAAACCATCTTCGCGCACTTCGGTAAAGGCTAAAATAATATCGCTATTAGGCTCGTTTTTAAGCGTAGTCGACAAAAATCCCGTCTCAATTTGTCCAAAATCGGCGACAACGTATTGCCCTGATTGTAACACAACGGGAAAACCAACGTCCGATTGCTCTTTTTCCATCTCGCTCGTGTTAACGAGTTTTGTCGGATCTCCGTACACTTCATCAGGCTTATAATAACCCCAGTAATCACTCAACTGAAACGAATATCTTTCACGGAAATTTTTGTTTTCGTCCACTTCAAAAAAACCTTTTTCGATCGCGCTTGAAAGTTCAACGTCTTCGCTGACGGCATAGGGCGCAACGCGATCAAGATACTTGGGCGCAGGCTGAACGCAAAGAGTTACGGGACGCTCGTCAAGATTATAATCCCAAACTTCACTAAAATGTCTTTGAGCAGAATATCGTTTTACTTTCTGAACACGCTTTGTCGTAAAGCCGTTAAAATCATATCCCGTCGCAAGCACCACGTCATCCCCACGTCTAAGTTCCGCCGTCACGAACGAAGATGCTTTTACCGTTGAAAGCGAACGGCAAGCATATCCCGATACTTCTATCATAATCTCGCCTTCACCATACGCGGACAAGTCGATAATATCCACTCTCGCATAGCCTTTCGCCGTACGCGCAGGTCCAAAAGAAACGTACTTACCGTTAACGCTTAATCGATAAAAACTGTTCGCCGTAATATACAGTTTAGCGCCCATAAAACTTGCTCTCGCTTTTAACGTTAAACTGCTATTTAATTCATTTTCCTTACCATCAGTCCAAACGGGTTTTGCTTTAATAAAAAAGTCCATTTTGTTTACCTCTATTTAATTATAACACATCATAAAACAAAAAACAACCGAGCAGTTTTTAATTTTTACACGGTTGTTTTTATAACGTTAAATTACATCTTCGCCATCATCAATCTCGATAGAAATATCAAACGGATCATCCGACGGAGTAAATACGTCCGATTCCTCATCTTTCTCGACAGGGGGAGTATAAGCGTCAAGCGGAGCATCAAAAATAGGCTCGGGTGATTGGGCTTCTCCCTCCACTCCACTAAAATGCGTACGGAAAGAAGGCTCGCTCATATTCGTTTCGGGGCGAACGCTCTTTTCGTAAAGGTCGGTAAACGTGGTATATTCGCCGTGCCAACGCACAGTAACCGTACCTGTACTACCATTACGATGTTTTGCAATGATAAGGTCACATTTAGTTCTAGTGTCTTCATCCACCGTCATATCATCCTTGTCGTGTTCACGATGAAGGAAAATAATGATATCTGCGTCTTGCTCGACTGCGCCCGATTCACGAAGGTCGGACATCTGAGGCTTTTTATCCGTTCTCTTTTCAATATCACGCGACATCTGCGACAAAAGAAGTATAGGAACGTTTAATTCCTTTGCCGCAATCTTCATTGTTCTAGTAATATCACTTACTTCTTGCTGACGGCTTTCAACGCGCTTGCCAGAAGTCATAAGTTGTAGGTAGTCAACCATTATAAGGTCAAGCCCTTTCTCTCGCTTTAATCTACGGCATTTAGAAAGAATTTCCATAGGTGTAGTAAGCGCGTTATCATCAATATAAATTTTCGCCTCGCTCAAACGCTTTTGCGCTTCCATAAGACGTAGCGTTTCTTGAGCCGTGCGCGTGCCGTCCTTTACGTTTTGCATACTTACCTTTGCAACAGAGCAAAGAAGACGAGTTGCAATCTGTTCAGCACTCATTTCGAGCGAAAACACAGCGCATTTAAAGGGATCAACCTTGCCCGAAGGCGTGCGGCGCGATTTATCAAGTGCAGCGTGAGAAATAAGGTTCATACCCAAACTGGTCTTTCCTTGCGCAGGGCGCGCAGCGATAAGAACAAGGTCGGACGGATGAAATCCACCAAGCATTTTGTTAAGCTCGGTAAACGGAATAGGAACTGTGTTTTGCTCGGTCGGGTTTGCCTGCTTAGCATCCATAATTTCCACCGCTTTCGCTACCGCCTCGTTAATATCAACAAGCTCGTGACGGTCCTTTTTCTCGGCAAGCGTGTAAACTTCACTTTCCGCAAGCGCAAGAGCGTCCTGATCCGTTTCTACCGAATACGCGCAGTCCATAATCTTTTGCGTGGACGAAATAAGTTGGCGAAGAAGTGAGTTCTTCTTAACGATTTCCATATAGTGAACGTAGTTTTCGCCACTAGGCACAAAAGAAGAAAGCGTGGATATGTA